>CALVKD010000025.1 GCA_944332525.1 uncultured Bacilli bacterium
CTAGAAAGTTATCCATGTGATTATATTTAAGAGGGACGTCTTTCATTGAGGTGTTAGTTAAAGCGCTTGGCATAATCATTTCTCTAAAACCTCGCTTTGCATCCCCTATTAAAGTTTCCTCATTAAAGACAATGGCATAACCTTCAAGTATCATTTTGTTTTCATCATTATTTGTTAAGTTTAAAGTTGCTGTTCTTGTTTCCTTTATCATCTAAGTTTTCCTCCTTTTCTTCTTCACCAATTTGATATTTGTTTGCTTTATCGCTATCGACAAAGTTAAGAGATTGAAGTCTCTTGTTACCACCTTCTATCGGCTCAAGTCCAAGTAATCCTCTACACTCGTTTATTGACATGAGTCCTAAAGACATCAGCTTTTCAATGGCACTAACTTTCGTGGTCCAGCTTGCGTATTGGAGCCTTTCGGAATAGAAGATTATCTCTGTTCCATTTTTAAGTTCATTATCAGTTAAAAGTCCTAAAGAAAAAGCCTCGCTAAGTTGAATGGCAAGAGGCTCAATTGTCGTTTCATAAAACGCATTAAATTCATTCTCGTTATAGGAGTTAGAAAACACCGGAAGGCTTACTCCAAAGTAGTCAAGAATCTTAGATTGAATGAAGTTAAGTGTATCTTTATCAACAAGTTTAGGATCTAAAGAAATAGGAACATACTCGCTTTTTAAATCCATAGGCACGATTGAAGATTTATTCTTACTTGAGCCTTCTAAAGCCCTATTGAATGCTTCAACTGCTTTGTTTCTATCTTCTTCTTTTAAAAGACCATTAAGTTTTAGGATGCCTTTAATTTGAAATGAACTAAAGACTGCCTTTTCTACTCCTTGAAGTAAGGCGTCATTTATTCCTAGTGTTTTTAATAAAGCTTCATGACTTGATTTGCTTCCGCTTCCTCCAAAAATGTCATTACCTGTATAGAACCTTCTTAAATGAATCAAATTTTCTTTAGGAAGAATAAATGACTCACCACTTTCAAAGTAAAACTTTAAATAATAGGTTTCAGACTTATCCACAATTGGTTCTACTATAATTGGATTAAGTGGATATAAAGCTTTAAGCTCTAATGTTTCTCTACCATAAAGCGGATAAACAAAAGCATTGTCATTAAGCAAAAGTAATGAAACCACCTTATAGATAAACTGATAAGGCGTCATGTATTCATTAGGTTTTGACTTCAACAAAAAAGAGAGGCTTTTGTTCCTCTCCGTAATAATTCCATCTTCGCTTCTTTTAATGCATCTACCTTTAAGTTTTGCACATTGACTTGCTATCCTATCTATACATATTAAGACTACATCTGAATTAGTTATTTTCTCTCCAAATGGTGTCAAAGGAAGAGCAATATCATTAATCAAACCTAAAGCATTAAAGTTTTCTAATTTCTTCTTTTTTCTTTTAAAAATCACGCAGAAACTCCTCCTTTTTCTAAATTAAAGTAAAAGAAAAGAGCCCGGTTAAGAGCTCTCAACATATACATAGATGGAATACCTCAACCTATCTATGCAAGTTTTACCTACTTGACTCTTACGAGGTTTGTCTTTGGAACAACGAAACTAAGCGTTGGCATAGATTAGTTTAACGACATGTCTAAGTCCGGTCGTATTAATTATATAACTTGCAAAACAAAAATGATTTTTAATTCTTGTTATAACCACATTTAGAATCTCTTGAGTTAAACACATCCATCCAATGATGCTCACGTTTTATTACTTCTTCATCACTGACTGATGTAGGCAAAATCTCAAGAATAGAAAAGTAAAAGTTATCAAGGAAATAATCCTTATCGCCTTTATGTTTTTCAAATAATGATTTCAATTCCACGTTGTAACCATGAAGACTATCAAAATAATCCTTCCATCTCTTTAACAAACAACCATTATCGTTGTAAGCTGAACCAATATAAACTTTATTTTCATCATGATTATTTAGGCAATAAACGGCCTTAACAGCTTTCAATGCATTCTTCCAATCTTCCCCTAGATTAGTATCATCTATATAATGCATTAGAGTTCTCATTTTCTCATTCAAATTAAAGTATCCAGGAAATGGTATTCCGCTATAAGGTTTAGGCAATATCTCAATAACATCGCATCTATCGAGGAAAGTATGCAATTTAAAATTGTATCCTTGAGCGTTTTTACTAAGTTTAAAGATAACTCTATTAAACCATTTACGATACTTTTCTTCTACCACACGCTCACATGGCTTATCAAAATGGACTTTTGTAACTCTACAAATCGATGCCAAAAGCCATGTGTCTCTGCTATACATTTGAATTGCTACAACAACGAGATCGTTCTCATGCAAATGTTGTTTCGAACCAGTAGAGTTTTTAGCCCAAAAAGAAAAATCAGGGCCATACTCTCTTTCGTTTTCTTTCATTTGTAGCCATGTATCTAGGTGTTTAACACCGTTATAGCTAGTATTTAATGTGATTCTACCATTCAAAAAATCATCACTTTTCTCATCAATATTTAAAAGATCATTTAATTTAATAGCTTCCATTATTTTTGAACCATATCGTAAAATTTAAAATTTGAACTCTTAATTTTTCTTTGTGCCCAGTTAACGGCGTAGTTTCTATCTCCATTTATAGTTTCTTTGTAAGCAGCTATTCCAGATTTATACGCTGTCTCAGTCAAATAATACCTAATTTCCCATTTCATAATTATTAATTTCCTTTCTATTTGAATTTATATATGTATTTTACTACAAAACCTCGATATTTTCTCGCTATTTCACAACACTTTCATAATCTAGTTTGTATCTACTAAGTGTTGCATAAGCAATAATCGTAGCTACTGTTCC
>CALVKD010000026.1 GCA_944332525.1 uncultured Bacilli bacterium
AAATCAGGAGACCTCTTATCTCCTCCTTGCAATTAATTCTATTTTATAAAATTTTTGCTCGAATACCCTAGGGTATTCATTACTTGGAAGAGTTATAAAGATATCCTGATCTAATAATAAGAAAAGCACGTCTAAATAAAGTGGAATCAAGCTTTAATCAAATAACTAATTATCTTGATAATAATTATATGAACCCAACTTTATCTCTTGAAGACCTAGCTCAAGAACTCGGGTATAGTTTAAGTTATATTTCTGCAATTTTAAAAAGAAACAATACTTCTTTTACAAAATATTTAACAGATATTAGAATGTCCAAGGCTAAAATATTATTAAATGAAGAAAATAGCAAATTAATTACTATAGCAAGTCAAGTTGGATATGAAGATCCATATTATTTTTCTCATTGTTTCAAAAAATATTTTGGTATTTCACCTGGAGAATTCCGTAAAAAATGAGAAGACCATTAACTATTAAAGCAAAATTAACTTTAACAATTATTGCCATGTTTTTTGTATTCGTTTTTTTAACAAGTTTTACGACATACAACCTCTACTACAACAATTTAATTTCATATACTAATAGGCAAATTGAAGCAACATCTTACCAATCATTAAATAATTATGAAGCTTATTTTGATAATGTCATAAAAGTAACTACAAATATTCAAGAGAGAATCAATAATTCAGAAATAACCGATGAAAAAGAACAATTAATCGAGTATCTTGATGATTTAAAATCTCTCCGCGAAGAAGTAATGTCCATCGCTATTTATGATTTACAAGGCCAATTAATTATTTCTAGTTCCAATTACAATAATAATTATGACATTACTCTTTCCGACTGGTTTGTCAACGCGAAAAATAATCCGTTAATCAATGTATTTTCAAGAATTGACGTTGTTAACAACGAGACATATGCTTTTACTCTTTCTAAACAAGTAACCTATGGAAAAGATAGTAAAAAAGGTATTGCAAAAATAGATTTAGATTTTACTGATATCGTAACATTAATTGATAGAACAGATCTCGGAGAAGGTGGGCATATCACTATTTATGACAAAGGATATAATGTTGTTTTCTGTTCGCGAGAATATAATGAGCAAGAAAAAGAATTAGTAAAAAAACTTGTTTTAGGAAATGAAATTATTACGTTAGACGGAGTTGAATATAATTTATTTTTATCTACAATAAGCAAGACAACTTGGAAAGTGGCAATTTTTACTAATTACGAAAATGTGTCTTCTGTAATTTGGAATTTCCTATATGCAATAATATTATTGGCTATAACTATTAGTTTTCTCTTCTTAATATTCATTAATTTATTAGCAACATCAATAACTACACCGATTAGTAAACTCAAAAATCAAATGGCTAATATAGTTTCTCTTGATTATATTCAAATACCTAAAGAAGAAATTAGAGGATCTATTGAAGTTGAAGCTCTCGCTGATTCTTTCGATAAACTTTTAGAAAGAATTCGCAGTCAGACAATAAAATTAAAACGTGAAGAAGCTGAAAAACACAAATCTGAACTCAGAGCCTTACAAAATCAAATCAATCCACATTTTTTATATAATACACTTGATTCTATTATCTATTTAATTGATAAAGGCGAAAATGAAAAAGCGGAAGAAATGATTTTAGCCCTATCAAAATTTTTTAGGATTTCAATCTCTAGAGGGAAAAATATTATTCCATTATCAAAAGAGGTCGAACATGTTAAAAATTATTTGCTTATTCAAAAAATTCGTTTTGGTGAAAAATTTAATTATTCTATCGATTTTGATCCGCAGCTCAACAAATATTATACCATAAAACTTATCTTGCAACCTTTAGTAGAAAACGCCATCGTTCATGGTCTCAAAGAAATACAAGGTGTCGGAGAAATATTTGTTAAAGCCTATCTAGATGGCGACTTTATTAAAATTATCATAAAAGACAATGGTTTTGGCATTCTACCAGAAAAATTAGAGGAAATAAGAAAATCACTTAATGATAATAAGACGCAAAATGGAGTTGGAATTAAAAACGTTTATCAAAGATTAAAATTATATTATGGAGACCAAGCTGACATAATAATTGAAAGCGAATTAGATATTGGTACAACAATAACAATTTTAATTCCATCACAGGAGGCATTGAGCGATGAAGAAAAATAATTTAATAATATTATTAATTTTCTGTCTATCTCTATTTAGTTGTAGTTCAAGTAAAAAAATTAATATGTTCTTTTATTCTGATGACGATGAATTTATAACCGAACTATCCGATCAATTAAAGGACAAACTATCACCATATTTTGATATAGAGATAAACTATGCTGATAATTCTCAATCAACACAAAATTATCAAATAGTCGATGCCATAGGCACAAATAGTAATCTAATAGTTGTAAATACTGTTGATCGCTTAGCTTCATCCTCTATTGTAGAAAAAGCTGCAACAAAGAATATACCTTTAATATTTGTTAATCGAGAACCATTAATAGAAGATATTATAAGTTATGATAATGCCTATTATGTAGGTACTGATTCAGCTTATGAAGGCAAACTACAAGCCAAAATCGCTCATGATTTATTTCAAGAAAATGGAGGTTTTGTCAATTCTCGATTTGATAAAAATCATGATGGAATCTTACAAATTGTTTTAATTAAGGGCGAACAAGGTCATCAAGATAGCGAAGAAAGAAGTCAAAATAGCATCTCCCAATTAAAAATAATGGGCTATAATGTCCAAATACTTGAAAGCGTATTTTGTGATTGGTCAAGAGATATAGCTTTGGAATCTTTTCATAAAATATATAATCATCATCAAAATGAAATTGAATTAGTTATTTCATGTAATGACGAAATGGCTTTAGGATGCTCAGATTATTTAAAAACTCTACCTGATTATGATAGTTCTCAAACTATTTTAGACCAATATTTTCCAATTATTGGAGTAAACGGCCGTTCTCTCGGAATTGAAGCAATTAAAAATGGTGATATTTATGGTACAGTAACTAATGACTCCTCTGCTCAAGCGGACGCTATTTATCAATTAGCTATGCGATTATTAAATAATCAATCCTTATCTGATTTTCCTTACACTTTTGATCGCGGAAAATTTATTAGAACTAAAGGAGAAATATTAACATTAGACACGCTTGAAGAAAAGAAGTTGCTTTAAACTAGTTATCTTTTTCATCAAGCAATTTTTTCAATGGCAAAATTAATAATCTAGAAGTTCTTTTCTTATAATTTAAGTAATCTTTTCTTCTTTTTAATTGTCTTTTTTCTGCGAGAGGAATTGAAATAAAATTAAAAAGTAAAATCATCAAAACAGCTCCGACAAATAGATACCAATATTCTATTAAAGAAGGGAATAAAACAAAATACACGCCTACCCAAATCAAGATTTCTCCTAAATAATTTGGATGACGAGAATATTTCCAAAGTCCGACTTGAATAACTTTTCCTTTATTGTCGCCGCGTAAAAATTCATGCATTTGATGATCAGCAAAAAATTCAAGACACGTACCGATTAAAATAATCACTATTCCAATTATTGAGAAATAATTAATTGAATTATTAAAAACAACTATTAAAGGGTAAAATCCCGCGAACACTAATATTGTCGGCATCATCATAATTCCAAATAAATTGATAATTTGCCAAACAAAAGGATTATTTGATTCTTGTAATTGTTTATACCTCCAATCAACCCATTTTATATTTTCAAAGGTAATAATCCAATTAACAGTTAATCTAATACTCCATAAACTAAAAACTATATATGTCAAATAATGATATATATTTAAGTCATTTATATTTCTTATCAAAAGATAAGTAATCATGACAAATGGTGTCAAACTCCAATAAGCATCATATAGGCTAGAATTTTTTATTGTCAACGATAATAGATAAATAACAATTGTCGCAATTATATCAAAAAGGAATAATTTAAGTACTACTTTATCAACATTAATTACTGCTACAAATCCGATGACATAAGCAATCAAATAAAATATTAAGAAGATGATTAACCCCTGTATTTTTTCTTTCAATTTTGTTTCAAACATAAAAATTCCATCCCTATTCTATCTAATCCGACAACTATACATTCAATAATATAAAGAAATTATTTGTAGTTTGAAAGTTATTATCCATTGAACTAAAAAGAATACTTTAAAATAGCAAAATTGTTGATACCTAAATATTAAAAAAATAGTTTTGTTCATGGATAGAAATTATATAAGTGACTATTAAACTTTAAATCGGTATAAAGAATTTGATTTCATATTGATAAATGTATCTAAATTAAAATTAGATAATGACATATCTTTAATTTCAAAATTTAATCGGTTAAACAGTTTTTCTTCTATATCAAGTGAAACATTAAATAAGTATATCTGAGAGTATTTTTTTAAATTTTCAATCAATTTATTTTTGGTATAGTTATAATCATTTTCAATATCGTCAAATAAATAATATTTAAGAGATTTATTAACCTGAAATGGATCAAGTTTTATGTTCATAATATATTCATTTACTTCTTTTCTTCTTGCAATCGTCGCGTCAGCTTCAATCTCAATAAATTTAGACTTCATGACCACATTATTAACTATTTCATCAGGATATATATCGACAAATTGCCCAAAATATTTAATATCATAATGCCTATCCATAGAATTAACTTCCGGATGTTCTTTTTGATAATTAATAAACTTCATAACATCAGGATTTCCTAATTTTCGTCTACGATACTTTTTTAAATTATTTTCTAAAACAAAATAAGTTGGAAAAATTTCATCATTATGAATGAAAAATTCATCTTTAATAATTTTTTCTTTTAAAGATTTTAGTTCATCAATTTTTTGCTTAATTTGCATTTGTTTAAATTGCTCATAAGTGCAATTTTTCCCATTAGCAACACCTAAAAAACTTGGTATATCAAAGTCTTCATCATAAAAAGAAAACACTATTTGATAATCATAACCATCTATGTTTTTTTGTTGATCATTCAATAAACAAAGATATGAAGCATGATTATTTAAAATTTTGCCACTTAATTCATTCATACCATGATTTTATCTATTTAAGTATTTATTAGAAAGATTTTTATCAAAAAAACAAAAAAGTCTGCTCATCATAAGTTTCCTCATGAATATAAGCAGACATATCGCTCAATGCTATTTCCCCATTAATTTTGACCATGAGTATGTAAACACTTAATAAGATTAAATCATTTATATTAAATAATTTCAATAATAAATAAATTAATGGGTATACCCATTAATAAAAAAGCAATAAAAAATTATTTTGCATTATAAAAAAACTATAACTTTATAAATTTATTTCTATTTTATTTTAATAATTCATTGATTGTTTTCTAAAATCAATTGGACTCATTTTTAGTTTAACGACAATACG
>CALVKD010000027.1 GCA_944332525.1 uncultured Bacilli bacterium
ACTATATATGATTTACCTTCATCATCTATACAAACGGCATATTCAAGTCCATTTAGTGTATCATGAACACCTAAGTAAGAATTCCACACTACTGGGCGACCAGAAGAATTCCAAGATGAATCCCAACTAGGTTTAGAAGATGCTTCGCAATAAATTGTGAGATAATAACAATTATAGAAAGCATAATCTCCTATTGTAGTAACGCTATCAGGGATATAAATTGAGGTTAAAGAGGAACAATTATAGAAAGCATTTTCTCCTATTATAGTTAATTGACTATTCTCACTAATTGTTACAGATTCTAAATTAGAACAATTATAGAAAGCATTTTCTCCTATTGTAGTAACACTATCAGGGATATAAATTGAGGTTAAGGGGAAGCAACCTGAGAAAGCAGAGCTTCCTATTGTGGTTAATTGACTATTATCTCCTATTGTTACTGTTTTTAGTTTAGAGCATTTATAGAAAGCATTTTCTCCTATTGTAGTAACGCCATCAGGGATATAAATTGAGGTTAAGGAGGAGCAACCTGAGAAAGCAGAGCTTCCTATTGTGGTTAATTGACTATTATCTCCTATTGTTACTGTTTTTAGTTTAGAGCATTTATAGAAAGCATAATCTCCTATTGTAGTAACGCCATCAGGGATATAAATTGAGGTTAAAGAGGAACAATTATAGAAAGCATTTTCTCCTATTATAGTTAATTGACTATTCTCACTAATTGTTACAGATTCTAAATTAGAACAATTATAGAAAGCATTTTCCATTATTGTAGTAACACTAGTAGGGAGATAGATGGATTCTAATGACATACAACCGGCAAATGCATATTCATCAATAGTTGTAACTTTATTAGAAACTGTAACTGATTTAACTTTTTGATTATTTTTAAACGCTGTTTGACTTATTTCTTTAACAGGTATTTGTTCTCCATTTAATATTACATTTTCTGGAATAATTACATCAGTAATTGAATCGTCATATCCAATAATAACGGCATATTTTCCATTATCATCTTCTTTTATTTCATATTCATAAGGACTCCAAATGGCTTCTAAAGTAATATCTTGCACTAGATTCACATCAATTGTATCTATAATTTCATCATTATATTTCCATCCAACAAATTCATATCCTTCCTTAGTTGGATTTTGCAAATATATATTGCCATCATCGGTCGTATAATAAGAAGGATTATTTGGATTATTTACTCCACCATTAAGATTATAGTTAATAGTAAAATAATTCCATTTAGCCTCTAAAGTATAATCATAATTTGGCATGACAAATGTATAAACAGCATTGGTGGTTACTAAATTATTATTTTCATCATACCAACCCAAGAATCTAACATCACTCTTTGAATATGCTGCAATTGTTACTTCAGAACCATATTTTTTAAGACTAGTATATTCAGGTAAATAATCATCAATTATTGAATCAGATTTCAAAAGTACTAAGCCATAATCTTCATTATTACTATAAATTCTTAAATTAAAATCTTTTTTTTCAAATCTAGCTTCTAATGTGACATCTATATCCCACATCATATATTTATAATTTTCTTCATTAGAAAGTAATGTGTTTTGATAATACCATCCAACAAATTTATAACCTTGATTAGGTGTAACTGATACATCGACATAAGTGTTATATGGATATTCACCTTCACCAGTTATTGTTCCAGCTTCAGGCATATTTGTAGTAATAGTTAATTTAACAGTTTGAGAATAGATTGCTCTAAAAATCATATTGTCAACTAAAGTGACATTTTTAAGTTGATTACCTTTTTCATCAAAGATTTTTTCTCCGTTATATTCCCAACCTCTAAATTGCCAATCTTCTTTAACACAATCAAAGAAGAATATATCTTTACTAAATGTAGTAACTTCAATTGATCCTTTATAAGAAGATGAAGTTCCTCCATTTAAATCAAAATCTATTGTATAAGTTATTTCTTCACTAGTAAAAACTGCTGTATAAGTTATATCTTCAGTAACTGGCTCTACCTCAGGACTCCAACCAGCGAAATTATAATTATATCTATCATCACTTTCTTTAATAGGAGTAGCACCATCATAAGTAGGTGTAGTGCCATAAGAAACATCATTATCTATTTCTAATATTGTGCCATCATAGTTTTTCCAAGTTACAGTATAGGTATCCTTATCATCATTGTTTCCATCAGAATATGAATAATGACAGATTGAACAAGTATAAACTGTATCACCATTTTCACTTGTTTCACTAGTAAATTCATGTCTTCCCTTATCACCTTGCACATCATGACCACAAGTAGAAGGATGCCAGTGATATGTATCGTCATATTCATATGAACTACTATATGTATGTTCATGACTGGAAGTTGTAGTCGTGTCAGGCATACTACTAGAAGATGTGTTTGTATTTGAACAACCTGTTGACACTACTCCTAAAGTCAATAATAAAGTAGTAATTAAACTTAATATTTTTCTTTTCATATATTTTACCCCCACTTATGTTTGCCTATAATTTTTTAGCAATTTGACGAAGCACTCTATCTCTTAATGTCTCAGGTCTATTCTTAGCATGTAAACTTAATGCTTTAGAAAATTCATCTAAATAAAGATATTCGTTAGATTTGCAAGATTTATATCCATAAGTATTCATAAAATCATCAACAATATCCTTTATTTGAGAATAATAAACTGGCATCCAAATAGACTTGTTCCATAGTTTTGGATCCCCTGCAAAGTCATATCTTTCATAATAGTCTGGACAAAGCAAAATAGTTTTTATAGCCTTGGTCAATTTACTTTTTAGTATATGTTTTTTTGCACTATCTAAATAGACATCCAACTGGCTCATTTTCTTCCCATTCACCGTAGTTTCATGAATGTTCAAATAAATCTTGTTTTCAATTAATACTAGTTCAGATGGATTTTCAATTGTAATATCAACTCTTTTTTTATCGTTATCGGCTAGTTCAGTAGTAACATCTACTGATGTAACTGGAGCGGTTAAACCTAATTTACTGGCAAAAAAATTATAAAAATCAATATCTCTTAAATATTCAGCTAACCAATGGGAAAAAACATTCTCGCTATTTTGTTTTCCGATTATATCTAAGATACTAGGAGTATATTTTTCCTTAACTGTACCCTTTAATAATGGAGAAGTAAAAGTAACATCTACTAGCAAACCTTTATTTATAAGTTCTTTGACTTTATTCTCAAATTTTGTTGAAGGATCATTGTAATAACTTCTTTGACTTTGGCCTATAAGTTTTTTTCTATTATTACCATTGCAGGACCAAGAACCTAAAATTGATATGATGTTATCTAAATTATCGGCAGCATCTAATTGAATTAATATGTTTTTTTCACTCTCATCACTTAATGAATTATTATCTTCTAGAAAATCATGATTTTTAGGGAAATAAATATGTCCATTTTCTTTTAATTTATAACTTACATACAAAGTATTTGGCTGTGATGCAAACCAATCCTTTAACGTCTTTTCAAAGTAAGTAATCGATCCATGGGCATTATTTTCATTTTTAATTTCTTCTTTATTGGTACTACTATAACAATTTGAAACATATTCTACCCCTGTAGCAATCCCTGTTAAATCATTCTTCCCATTAATCGTTTCCACCATCACTAAATAATCTGGTTCACTACCTTTACCAAAGTCGCTTCTTATACATCCCCATGGTGTAACATAAAAATACCAACCACCACTATCGCTTGGAAATAAATCGATAAATTCATGGCCGATATATTTATGGTTATATCTCCCTGAAAAAACCGAACAAATTAGAATCTTAGTCATGCTCATACCCCCCATAAAAATAAAATAGATCTAGTCTTTGACCTAGATCCTAGAAGGATATAACATTTATTAAACATATAATATTACCCCCCCCCCCCCGAGCCTTTCGAGAGAGGCAAGGTATTATTAACTAGCAACTTTATTCTACATACGAAAAAATTAAATTTCAATAATTTTAGAAATTAAGTCTTGACAAAATATGATAGTTTTGCATTACTCCTCAGCCTTTAATGTAGTTTAAAACCCTGTATAGAACTTAAATGTTATTGATTTATCTTTATGAACTACTGCTTTTTCTAAAGTGAAATTAAATATTGTCTCATCCCATTCAAATTGAGCTTCGCCTTTTCTAAGCATCTCAATAAAGGTTTTTAGATTACTTTCTTTTAACTTTTTTTCTTCTTTTTCAGTGGCTAGTTTCTTATATTCAGATTCCTTATTTTTATATTTTTCTTCAAGTTCTGCATACTATTTTCACCAAATCGTTTGATCTTGCTGCGTGGTCGTATTCATTTTAACAAGAAGATTAAACTCATTAGCGATTTCTTCTAGCTCTTTAGTTATTTTATTTTACAATCAATTTTTAAGAAACACCAAGCAAAGAACTAAATTTCCAACAAGAATGAGCTTCAAATATGATAAGTTTATATTACTTTTCTAAGGGTGTGCATAGGCTTCTTCAAAAGGATTACGCCGTGTAAAAATTCCTACGCCGTGTAAACTTGACTCTAAAAAATGATAAATTTTCTTCGCTTATCCATAAGTTGCTACACGGCGTGATTTTAAAAAGTGCGTATTTATCGGATAAAACAAAAGAAAAGTATTCACAGCTTTAATCCATGAATACTTTAATAATCTAATAATATATTAATTTTAATTAAAGAGCCTTAACTAAATTAACAATTTTTTCAACGACTTCATCTGAAGACATTTCAACTTTATCATTAATTTTTCTATCTTTATATTCAATAATATTTTCACTAGCTCTTCTGCCAACAATGATAATATTTGGAATACCGATAAGTTCCCAGTCTTTAAGTTTAAATCCAATTTTCAATAGACGGTCATCGAGAACTGTTTCAACATGCTGAGAAGAAAGTTTTTCATAAATGCTTTCTGCTAAAGCTTTTTGAGCTTCATCATTATAATTAACCGGAACAATAACGGCATGATAAGGTGCGACTTGAAGAGGGAAAACAATTCCGTCATCATCATGATGCTGTTCAATCATTGCTTGGAAAGTTCTTGTTACACCAATTCCATAGCATCCCATAACCATTGGTAAGCTTTTTCCCTGTTCATTTAAATAGACGCAGTTCATCGGTAAAGAATATTTAGTTTGTAATTTGAAGATTTGTCCAACTTCAATTCCGCGTTCACTCTTTAATGGTTGATGGCAAACCGGGCAAAGATCGCCGGCTTTAGCTTTTTTATAATCCCCGACAACACCATCAAAGTCTCTTTGAAAATTAACATTGATTAAGTGATAATTTTTCTTATTAGCTCCGACAACAAAGTTAGTTAATTCTTTTACTTCATTATCGACAAAGATTTTAACATCTTTATTTAAATTAACTGGACCAATAAATCCTTGAACAGAGCCTAAAGATAAGATTTCTTCATCAGTAGCTAATCTAATAAAAGCTTCTGAAGAATTAAGAGCATTAGCTACTTTAATTTCGTTGACTTCGTAGTCGCCTCTGACTAAAAACGCTCCAAAAGTCTTATTATCTTCAGCATAATAAATCATCGTTTTAACAGTTTTGCCAGCTGGTACGTTTAAGAATTCTGAGATTTCTTCAATTGTATGCTTATTTTCTGTTAAAACTTCTTCAACATCTTTAAATTCTTCTTTTTCATAGCGAATTGCAGCAATTGATGTTGCTTTTTCTTCATCAGCAGCATAATGGCAGTGATCACAATAAACAATAGTTGATTCACCGACATCTGAAAGCGCCATAAATTGATGTGATCCGTTTCCACCAATAGCACCTGTATCAGCAAGAACAATTTTATAATTGATTCCTAAGCGGTCAAAAATTCTTTTATATGTTTCATACATATTTTGATAAGAAGCTTCTAATCCCTTTTCATCAACATCAAAAGAATAGGAATCCTTCATAATGAATTCTCTTCCTCTCATCAAACCAAAGCGCGGACGCATTTCATCGCGGTACTTAGTTTGAATTTGATAAATATTGAGAGGTAATTGTTTATAAGATTTTACTAAGTCTTTGACTAAATCAGTAAAAATTTCCTCATGGGTAGGTCCTAAGCAATATTCATGGTCGTGGCGATCTTTAAAGCGGATTAATTCTGGTCCGTATTTGCTCCATCTACCAGATTCAACCCAAAGTTCTTTTGGCTGCATCGCTGAAGAAAGAATTTCTTGAGCGCCGCTTCTATCCATTTCTTCTCTGATGATGTTTTCAATTTTATGAAGAGTTCTTAAACCCATCGGCAAGAAGTTATAAACGCCGGAAACAAGTTTCTTTATTAATCCTGCTCTGAGCATCAAGATGTGAGATGCGATAACAGCCTCGTTAGGTGCTTCTTTCAAAGTAGGGATAATCATTTTTGATGCTTTCATACTTTTAATAAATATCCTCCAATTCAATAATTCATTTAATCATATACATAATATTTAAAGTATTTTTAAAAATAAAGGGTAAGTGAAAATTTTAAAAAAATTTAGAAAAAAATAGTTGACTACCTCCAATTATCTTGATATATTATTTAAGCGTGTTAAGAGCGCATGGAGACTTAGCTCAGCTGGGAGAGCGCCACCCTTACAAGGTGGATGTCATAGGTTCGAGCCCTATAGTCTCCACCATTTAGATAAACTGGAAGAATAGCGAAGTGGCCAAACGCAGCTGACTGTAAATCAGTTCCTTCGGGTTCGGTGGTTCAAATCCGCCTTCTTCCACCACTATTGGGGTATAGCCAAGCGGTAAGGCATTAGACTTTGACTCTAACATTCCCTGGTTCGATCCCAGGTACCCCAGCCAAACTTGACTCGTTAGCTCAGCCGGTAGAGCACTTGACTTTTAATCAAGGGGTCATGCGTTCGAATCGCATACGAGTCACCATCTTTGTGCCCGGATGGCGGAACAGGTAGACGCACAAGACTTAAAATCTTGCGACCTTTGCCGGTCGTGCCAGTTCGATTCTGGTTCTGGGCACCACTTTATATGTTCAGCATGCGTCAGGCATGCTTTTTATTTAAGAGAGGATAAGATATGTATACCATCGAAGATCAGATAAAAGATACATTAGATAAAATTCGTCCATTTATCCAAAGAGATGGCGGAGATGTTCTCTTTGTTCGCTATGAGGAAAGCACCGGAACAGTCTATATCAAATTACTCGGCGCTTGTGAAGGCTGCGCGGCCATCGATGAAACTCTTCAATATGGAGTAGGAGTTTTACTTCAAGAAGAAGTTCCTGGCGTAGTTGATGTCAAATTAGTAAAAAATGATGAAAATAATTAATCAGGCTTGCCTGATTTTTTATTTTTGTAATATAAAATATAGCCTAAAAAAATAAAAAGAGTATAATTTTTTTGCCATGGATAGTATTAAAAGAGTATTTAAATATGCATTCAAACCGAAGAGATATATTGTTATCGCTTTTATTTTAGTTGTAATTGAAACTTCTTTTGAACTACTTATTCCATTTGTAATGTCATCTTTAATTGATGATGGTGTTAAAACCGGGAATATGAACCATATTTATTTCACAGGCATTATTATCTTTATCTGCGCGATAATCTCCTTATTAACCGGTTATCTCTATTCAAAATTTGCCGCGAAAGCTGCCGCGGTTTTTGGAGAAAATATCCGTAATGCTCTCTTTGAAAAAATTGAATCATTTTCTTTTAGCAATCTTGATCATTTTCAAAGTTCTTCATTAGTCACTAGGGTTATTAACGATGCCCAATTGATGCAAAATACTTTGACGACGGTTTTACGTCCATTAGCCCGTTCACCTATCATGTTAATTCTCGGTATCGTTTTATCATTTATTATAAATCCGACTCTTTCATTAGTTTTCATCATAATGACACCAATTCTCGCGGCTATAATGCTCATTTTATTTAAAATAGTCTCCCCGCGGTTTCTTAAATTGCAAAGAGGCTTAGATAATCTAAATTTAGTTTTACAGGAAACACTTATTTCTATAAAGACTATCAAAGCTTTTGTTAAGGAAGGCTATCAAGAAGAAAAATTTGAAGAAGTAAACCGCGGTTATACTTCTATAGTTGAAAAAACATTTAGAATCATTAATATTGGGACACCATTATCTCAATTTATGATCTACACCGCGACTATAGTAATAATGTGGGTGGGCGGTAATTTAATGATTAACTCCGTTATTCAAGAAGGTGATTTAACCGGCGTCTTTTCCTATACGATGCAAACCTTTAACTCAATAATGATGCTTTCTAATATCCTTATTTCAATCGCGCGTTCTTTAGCTTCTTTATACCGCGTTGATGAAGTTTTAAAAGAAACACCAACTATTGTTAACGGAGAAGATTTAAAGACGGTTAAAGATGGAGAAATAACTTTTGAAAATGTCGATTTTAAATACTCTTCCTCAGCTGATAACTATGTCTTAAAAAATATTTCATTTACCATAAAATCCGGGGAAATTATCGGTATTATCGGTGAAACCGGATCTGGTAAATCAACTTTAGCAGAATTAATGTTGCGTTTATATGATATTACTAACGGAAAAATATCAATTGATGGAGAAAATATCAAAGATTATTCTTTAGAAAATCTACGTGAAAACATCGCTATTGTCTTACAAAAGAACTATCTTTTCTCAGGAACATTAAAAGATAATCTTCTTTGGGGTAACAAACAGGCTAGTGACGATGAACTCTTTCAAGCGATGAAAGATGCCTGCGTCGATGAATTTTTCCCGCGTCTACAAGGCGGATTAAACTATGAATTAGGCGTTAATGGGGGCAATGTCTCCGGAGGACAAAAGCAAAGAATCTGTATTGCTAGAGCACTTTTAAAAAAACCAAAAATTTTAATTCTCGACGATTCAACTTCTGCACTTGATAATAATACCGAGAAGCGATTAATGCAAAATTTATCTTCAATGCACAACATGACAACTATTATTATTACTCAAAGACTAAATTCTTTAATTTTAGCTGACCGCGTAATGGTTTTATCTGATGGACAAATATCTGGATTTGATACGAAAGAAAAATTACTTGAAAACAATGAGATTTTCAAAGAATTCTATAAGAGTCAAATGAAGGTGCAAGAAAATGGCTAAAGTTTATACGTATAAACGTCCAAAGGATTTAAAACAGACGTTCAAAAAATTGATGTCTTATCTCGGCCATCACAGATGGACTTTATTAATCGTGGCCGTTTTAGTCGTTATTTCTTCATTAGCTAATCTTTTAGGAACTTTTTCGATAAAAATCGTTGTGCAATACGCTTTAGACGCTAATGTCGATGGTCTTCTCACTACCTGTATTATAGTTGGATTATGCTATATTTTAGGTGCAGTTGCTACTTTAGGATATACGCAAATAATGGTTTATCTAGCTCAAAAAGTCGTCTATGAAATGCGACGTGATGTCTTTAAAAATTTGCAAAAATTACCAGTTAAATATTTTGATAATACTTCAAACGGAGATATTATGTCGGTCTTCACCAGCGATGTGGAAACCGTCTCAGAGGCATTAAATAATTCCTTTGCTAGCACGGTAGAATATTTCGTTCAATTAGTCGGTACGACAATTTGTATCTTTGTTTTATCATGGTTTTTATCGTTATTAGTAATGGTTTTCTATGTGATAATGGCTGTTTATTTAGTGATATCTGGTAAAAAATCTAAATATTATTTTAAAATGCAGCAAAATACGCTTGGAGAATTATCAGGATACACTGAAGAATCTATTCAAGGAATGAAAGTAATTAAAGTCTTTAATCACGAGCAAGAATCATTAAAAGAATTTAAAAATGTTTCAACAACTTTATCTAATTCATCATATCACGCATTATCATTTTCTAACTCAATGGTACCGATGGTCATGTCTTTATCATATTTTAACTACGCGATTGTCGCAGTAGTCGGAGGCATAGCTGCGATGAACTCTTTCTTAGGCTTTTCCATTCCTTCACTAGCATCATATCTAGTATTTACTCGACAGACAACGATTCCTATCAATAGATTTACCCAGCAAGCTAATATCATCCTTAACGCTCTAGCCTCTGCTGAAAGAATCTTTGCATTAGCTGAAGAAAAACCAGAAATCAATGAAGGGACATTTACTTTAGTCGAAAAAGAAGAAAATGGTAAACGCATTTCCTATTGGAAGGACGGAGATAAATTAATTAAGGTCTGTGGCGACGTCCGTTTTAATGATGTTTCTTTTGGTTACAACAAAGACAAGATGATTTTAAAGCACCTTTCTCTTTATGCGAAACCAGGTCAAAAAATCGCCTTTGTCGGTTCAACCGGCGCCGGTAAAACGACAATTACCAATTTAATTAATCGCTTCTATGATGTCGATGAAGGTGAAATTACCTTTGATTCAATAAATATCAAAAATATTGAGAAAAAATCTTTAAGACAAGCTTTAGGTATGGTCTTACAAGATACTCACCTTTTTGCTGGTACAATTATGGAAAATATCCGCTTCGGAAAACTTGATGCTACAAGAGAAGAAGTAATCGCGGCTTGTAAATTAGCTAATGCTGATTCCTTTATTAAAAGATTGCCAAACGGCTATGATACAGTTATTTCTTCAGACGGAGAAAATCTCTCACAAGGTCAGAGACAGCTTTTAGCTATCGCCCGCGCGGCTGTTTCTAATCCAAAAGTATTAATTCTTGATGAAGCTACATCTTCCGTTGATACATATACGGAAAAACTAATTCAAAAGGGAATGGATAAATTAATGGAAAATCGAACTGTCTTCGTTATCGCTCACCGTCTTTCAACCGTCAGAAATGCTGATGCGATTATCGTTTTAGAAAATGGAGAGATTATTGAAAGAGGTAATCACGACGAATTATTAAAATTAAAAGGTCATTACTATCAACTCTGCACCGGTAATAAAGAGTTGAGCTAAAGCTCTCTTGACTTAAATATTTATTTCAATTACACTCATTTTAGGTATACTTTCTTAAAGAAAGAGCATTGAAGAATCTCAAAATAAAGGTCTCTTCAATGTTTTTATTTTGTTGGAGGAAACCATGAAAAGCAAACTATTCGCTCGCTATGTCAGTTTAAGCGTCATCGGAATGATTTTTTTGTCTGCTTATATTTTAGCGGATACTTTTTTTATATCCTTAGGCGTGGGAAGCAATGGTTTAACTGCTTTAAATATCATTTTACCATTATTTAATCTCTTAAACGGATTAGGACTTTTAATCGGATTTGGAGGAGGTTCCCGTTATATTATTCATAAAAGCCAAGGCGATGATATCAAAGCTAATAAAGTTTTTATGACATCGCTATATTTAGCTTTACTCTTTTCTATCTTCTTTATCATTTCCGGATTTTTTGCTTCCGACATCTTAAAGTTTTTCTCTGCCGAAGGAAAAGTCTTAGAGCTTGGTACAACTTATTTAAGCGTCATGTTTTTCTTCTCTCCGGCATTTTTATTAAATAATTTATTACTTGGATTTATGAGAAATGATAACGCTCCATCACTAGCTATGGCAGGGCAAATTGTTGGATCTCTAAGCAATGTATTATTAGATTATATTTTTATCTTTCCTTTAAAAATGGGGATATTCGGAGCTATTTTAGCGACTGGTTTATCACCAATAATCTCTATTTCAATAATGATGATTCATTTTATTCAAAAGAAAAACGGATTCAAAATTAGTAAATATTTTGTTGATTTTCTCGAATGTAAAAAAATTATTTTATCCGGTTTGCCATCATTAATTTCTGAAGTATCCGCGGGCATTGTTGTTATTGTATTTAATTACCTTATTGGAAAATCACTTGGAGACATCGGAATAGCTGCATATGGAGTTGTTGCAAATCTTTCGTTAGTCTTCATAGCAATCTTTACCGGCATCAGTCAAGGTGTGCAACCTTTAATTAGTAAATGCCAAAATAAAGAAGCTAACGAAGAAAGAATGTATTATTTTAAAGCAGCATTAATAACGATTATTGTTCTTTCAACTGTCATATATGCTTTTATTTTCTTTGGAAACGGCTTAATTACCTCAATGTTTAATCACGAAAATAATCCAATCTTGCAAGAAGTCGGTGAAAAAGGTCTAAGAGAATACTTTATCGCTTTACCATTTGTCGGTATCAATATGCTAATTTCCGTTTATTTTGCTGCGATATCTAAACCTTTAAAGGGACAAATTATTTCCGCTTGCCGGGGATTAATACTTTTGATTCCCTTAGCTTTTCTCTTAGAGTATTTTTTCAATGTCGACGGAGTATTCTCATCTTTCCCTTCATCAGAAATTATTACCGCTATTTTATCAATATGCTTTATGGTATTAGAAATTAAAAAAATCAGGAAGCTACAACTCCCTGATAATAATTAATTACTTTTTTAAATAAGCAGGATAGATATTGCTCATCTTATTAGCAATGATGTATCCGTTATGATTATAAACATCAACCTTGTTATATTGATAAGAGGTTAAATCTGGCTTGATAAATACTCCCCCAGCTTCTTTAACAATCAAATCCATCGGAGCGATATCCCATTCTTTAGTTCCTTCATTAAGACGATAATGGACTTCACCTTTACCTTCTGCAATAAAACAGCCTTTTAAAGATGATCCGCGTTTTTCAACTGTTTTAATTCTTTTATCGAGAAGCGGTAAGAGTTTTTCTTGTTCAGAAGGATGAAATCTAGAAGTATACATGACCAAATCATCATCTTTATTATCAACATGGATTCTTTTCAAAGAATTATCTGGATATAAATGATAAGCTCCAAAACCTTTTTCCGCATAATATATATCGCCGGAAACCGGAATCATAATTACCGCGGCAACGATTTGGTGTTGATAAGATAAAGCGATATTAATGGTGAATTCATCATTTTTCGCGCAGAAATCCGCTGTTCCATCTAATGGATCAACGATAAAAACTAAATCATTAGTTAAGCGTTTTACATCATCATTACTTTCTTCGGTAAGAAAAGCATATGAAGGGAATTTTTCGTGAAGATATTCACGGATTAATTTATCAGAATTTTTATCAGCTTGAGTAACTGGTGAATCATCGCTTTTGATTTCAACAGCAAAGTCGCTATGGTAAACCTTTAAAATTTCTTCCCTAGCCATTTTGCTGACTTTGATCATTTCTAATAATTCATTTCTAAACATTTTTAATCTCCTCAATGAGGCAATCAACAACATTGATATATTTATTGATGTCTTTTAATTTGCAACCAGCAGCATTTTCATGTCCGCCGCCACCAAATTTGACTGCTACTTTTTGAACGTTGAGATGTGAACTTCTTAATTCAACTCTGACTTCGCCATCGACGTTTTCAGCAAAGCTAACCCAAGATTCAACGCCTTTAAGATTGCTCATAACATTAACCATCGTCGAAGCATAGTTATAATCTATGCCTAATTCATTTAATACTTCTTTATTAAGCACAATATAAGCTACACCTTCTTTTACCATAAAGTTATAGCCAATGTATCCTTTCGCGCGAGCTGAGATAATATCGCTTTCATAAAGGAAATTATAAATTTTTTTTAAGTCAGCGCCAGATTTTAATATTTTATCGGCAACAATAAAAGAATCAGCATCTTTATTTAAATATAAAAATCTTCCAGTATCAGTAGTAATACCTAAATATAGACGTTCACCGACATCTTTAGAAATTTCATAGCCGTTATCAAGAATAAATTTTCCAATTACTTCCGCGCATGATCCGGCCGAAATATCCGCGATATTAACTGAAGCAAAACCTTCGCGATCAGAATTTATATGATGATCAAATTTCACAATTTCTTTGCAGTTAACAACTCTTTGATCTTCAATTCTTTCTAAATCAGAAACATCGACAACAATTCCTAGACTATTAGAGATAATATCATCGCTAACGATATCCATTTCCCCAAAATAAGGAAGAGCTTTTCTAAAACCTGAACCCGTTATATAAACTTCTTTATCCGGAAAATTTTCTTTGATAAATTGTTTTAATGAACTTTGACAGCTAAAGCAATCCCCGTCTGGAGACGTATGTCCGAAGATAACAATTGAATGATAAGCCTTTACTCTATTGAGCAACTGAATATTTAAAGGATTGAACATCATTACTCTTCGTCTTCGTCTGCGTCTTCGTCGTCTTCTTCGTCATCGATGTCTTCATCATCATCTTCGTCTTTATCATCAAAGAGTTCTTTTTCTGAAGCATCATCGCTGACTTCGATAACTTCATCGGTATCTTCATCAACATAAACATCATTCATATCAATGTGAACTTTATCAAAGGTATAACGAGTTCTTAAATCCCATTTATTATCACCAATAGTGATAAAACGTCCATCTAAAGATAAAGCGGTATAGAATTTAGCAATGTGATTTCCCTCAGCATCATCTTCAATACCTTGAATCTTTTTAATTTCATCCCAAAGTTCATTAAAGCTAATTGCTGAATCACGTTTTGAAACGATTTCAAATGCTACGTCTAAATTTGATTTTCTCATATACTTAACCTCCTACATATGATCAGGTGCCGAAACACCGATTAATTCCAAAGCATTTTTTAAGACAATCTTCGCGGCAGAGCAAAGTCCTAAGCGCGAAGCGGATAATTCTACATTGCTACGGTCGATAACGCGGTTGAATGTATAGAATTCGTTAATTGCCGTCGCAAGTTTTTGAATATAAGTAGTAATTTTATAAGGTGCGCGGTTGACTGCAGCTGCAAGGACCTCGCGCGGATATTCAGAGAGAATTTTAAGCAATTTCTTTTCTCTTTCATCGCTTAACAATTTTCCGTCTTCATCAAGAGCGATATCTTTACCTTGCGATAATAAAGCATTTAAACGGGCATGCGCATATTGAGCATAATAAACCGGATTAGAAGCTTCCATCTTTTTAGCTGAGTCAATATCATAATCGAGATGTGACGAAGCTGCTCTAGCGACGAAATAGTATCTAACAGCATCAATGCTTGTCTCTTCGCAAAGTTCTTTCATTGAAACAGCATTGCCCGTACGTTTGGACATTTTATATTCTGCTCCGTCTTTAAACAATCTAACCATTTGGATTAGTTCGATTTCTAAGATATCTGCAGGATAATTAAACATCTGTAAAGCCGCTTTCATTCTGGCGATATAGCCGTGGTGATCAGCACCTAGGCAATCGACTAACAAATCAAATCCGCGTTCTAATTTATTAACGTGATAAGCGATATCCGGCAATAAATAAGTATAAGATCCATCGGATTTAATAATAACGCGGTCTTTATCATCACCGAAATCGGTTGTTCTTAAGAAAGTTGCTCCGTCTTGTTCATAGATATAATTTTTGCATTGCTTCAAGACTTTTTCAATTCCGCCGTCTTGACGAATCTTCAATTCGCTAGAGAAAACATCAAATTTAACGCGGAACATATCTAAATCTTTTTCAAGTTTCTTTAATTCCAGCTCAGTTCCTCTCTTTTTGAAGAAATTGAAACCTTCCTCAGAATCATCGAGATATTTATCGCCGACTTCAGAAATAATTTGTTTGGTGATATCAAAAATATCTTCTCCGTGATATCCATCTTCAGGAAAAGGATACTCTTTATTATCGAGTAATTGGTGATAACGCGCTTTAATTGATTTAGCTAAGTTGTTAATTTGATTTCCGGCATCATTAACATAGTATTCTCTAGTTACATCAAAGCCAGTTTTCGTATAAAGACGGCAAATAGCATCGCCGATAGCCGCATTTCTAGCATGTCCAAGATGTAAATCACCTGTTGGATTAGCCGAAACAAATTCAACATTAATTTTCTTATGATTACCAAATGTGGAATCACCAAAATGATCACCTTTAGTAATAATTTCCTTAATTAAAGAATTTAGAGATTCTTGCTTAATAAAGAAATTAATAAATCCCGGTCCAGCAATTTCTATTTTATCAATTGCTTCATCATTAATTAAAGCAACGATTTTTTCCGCAATGGCACGCGGAGCTTGATGCAATGTTCTAGCTTGCTGCATCGCTACATTAGTAGCAAAATCGCCGTGGGCTTTTTCTTTTGAACGTTCGATAACGATATCTTCCGCTGACATTTCAACACCTAATGTTTTTAAAGCCGATGCAAGCAGATTTTTAAGTAGGGTTTCTATATCGCTCATGCTTCCTCCTCCGATATGATAATTACTTTATGAAAGGAAACAGGTGTTTCTTTTTCATCGAGTAAATAAAATTTTAATTCGATATTGTTTTCAGTTTTCACTAACGATTCACTATGGAGTTTCATCGTCAGAGAATATCCATTTTTTAAAGATAAATGATACTCGCCATAATCTTTATTAGGCAAAACAATCTCAACTTCGCTATCAGAGTAACTCTGCTTAATGATTATCTTGCTTTCATCACCAGATAAATTCATTCTCACCAAGCCATCTTCAACTTTGAAGACGTATTGATGATCTTTACCTTGATTAAGCCGGTATCCTTGATAAAGATTTCTCGTTCTCTCGTTAGTATTTAAATCATAAATTTCATTGATTAATACTTTTTTTATCTTTTCCATACAACAAAATATTAATTAATTAATATTTAATTTTCAATCAAACTATCTTAAGCGTTTGATTGTCTCTTCTTTGCCCAAAATTGAAATGATGTTATAAAGTTCAATTCCTTCATGAGAACCGGTTAATTTTAATCTTAACGGCATATAGAAGTTTTTACCTTTTACTCCAGAATCAACCATCGCTTTTTTGAAAGCAGCCTTTAAAGAATCTTTACTTAAATCTGTTACTTCACTTAATGCATCGATAAAAGCTTGATAAACTTTTGGACTAGTCTCGAGATTAAGATAAGAGACAGCTTCTTCATCAAGATCATATGTCGGAGTAATAATTTTCTTTAAGCCATCAGTTAACATTGCTCCATAAGAAATTTCACTCTTAAACATATCAGCGATATGTAAAAGTTCCTCTTTACTATATTTATTAACATCTAAAACTTTATCCATAAACGGCAGAGCGAATTCTAAATATTTCTCGTCGCTTAAGTTTTTAATATAGTAATTGTTCATCCATTTCATTTTTTCTTCATCAAATGTTGATGGAGCTAAAGATAAGTTCTTTTCATTAAATGCTTCTTCAGCTTTTTTTAACGAATAAATTTCTTTATTATCCTTACCATTCCATCCAAGTAATAAAATGAAATTGACAATTGCTTCAGGAAGATATCCCATTTCGCGGTATTGAGACATAAACTGCAAAACATTTAAATCGCGCTTTGATAATTTCTTACCGTTTTTATTAACAATAATCGTCATATGACCAAATTCTGGTGGTACCCAAGAAAAAGCTTCATAGACCGCTAATTGTTTAGGAGTATTAGATAAGTGTTCTTCACCTCTTAAAACATGGGTGATATCCATTAAATGGTCGTCGATAACAACAGCAAAATTATAAGTAGGCAGTCCATTTGATTTCATAATGACGAAATCGCCACCTAAATCATCACTAGAGAACTTCATCTCACCGCGAACTAAATCGTTAAAGCGATATTCTTTATGCGGAGTAAGTTTAATTCTAATGCATGGAACTCTGCCTTCGTCTTGATATTTTTTAATTTCTTCAGGAGTTAAATTACGGCATTTTCCATCATATTTAGGAGCCTTCACCCCGTTATCTAATTGTTCTTGTTTTCTTGCCTCGACTTCTTCTTCAGTGCAATAACAATAATATGCTTTACCTTCGTCTAGAAGTTGCTGAGCGTATTTACGATAAATTTCTAATCTTTCAGTTTGCCGATAAGGTGCATATTTTGGATTAGGATTAAACGGTGATTCATCAGGGACAATACCTAACCAAAGTAAATCGTTATATTGGCTTTCTTCTCCACCTGCAACATTTCTTTCAATGTCGGTATCTTCACTTCTAAAAATGAGTTTTCCGTTATGCTTTTTAGCAAACAGATAATTAAACAATGCACTTCTCGCCCCACCGATATGAAGATATCCTGTTGGGGACGGAGCATATCTAACTCTAACTTCCATAATCAATCTCTTTCTACTAGGACAATAGCAGTTGCTTTAACACATTTGCCATTTCCAAGATCATCACATTTTTCATTAGTCATCGCTTTAACAGAGATATTATCGATATCAGTTTTTAAAGCTTCAGCAATATTGATTCTAATTTGTAAGATATAATCTTTAATTTTTGGCTTTTCTAATATTATTGAGATATCGGCATTCACTAGATGATAACCTTTCTCCAAAACCATCTCATAGCATCTTTTCAATATCAGCGATGAATCCATATCTAGATATAAATCGCTATTATCTGGGAAAAATTTTCCTAAATCGCCTAACGCTAATGCTCCGAGAAAAGCCTCAGCTAAAGCATGATAAACGACATCGCCATCGCTATGAGAAACAAGGCCTAAATGATAAGGAATTTTCACTCCACCAAGAATAAAAGCTCTCTGATTATCTTCAAGGCGATGGATATCTTCACTTTGACCTATCCTAAATCCCATATTAACCATGTCTGATCATTAGGCAATCGCCGTCTTGAACCAGATAATCCTTTCCTTCAATTCTCAGTTTGCCAGCTTCTTTTAAAGCTTTTTCAGAACCATATTCAAATATATCATCGCAAGAATAAACTTCAGCTCTAATAAACTTCTTCTCAAAATCGGTATGAATGATACCAGCGCAGCGCGGTACCTTCCAGCCATTAGAGAAAGTCCAAGCTCTAACTTCATCCTCTCCAACCGTAAAGAATGTTGCTAAATTAAGAAGATGATAAGCCGAACGAGTAAGTTTATCTAATCCTGTTTCTTCAATTCCTAAAGATTCAAGATATTCATTTCTTTCTTCTTTGCTCAGAGAAGATAATTCAGCTTCAGTTTCTGCGCAGATTGCAATGCATTCAGCACCTTCACTATCAGCGATTTGTTTGACTACTTGATAGTATTTGCATGCTTCTGGATTAGCGTAATCTTCTTCTGAAACATTTGCTACGTAAATAACTTTCTTCATTGAAAGAAGATTATAGTTTTTTACGATTTCCATCTGTTCATCGCTTAATGGAAGCAATCTAGCGACAATACCTTTTTCTAACCCTTCTTTAAGAATTTTCAAAGCTTCATATTCTTCAACTGCACTTTTTTCTTTACTAGTCCGAGCCTTGACTTCGACTTTTCCAAGTCTCTTTGTAACTGTATCAAGGTCAGCCATAATTAATTCAAAATTAATTGTCTCGATATCGCGCTTTGGATCAATTGAACCTTCAACATGGATAATCTCGTTATTATCAAAACATCTAACGACATGGCATATTGCATCCGCCAAACGGATATTAGCTAAGAATTGATTTCCTAATCCTTCACCTTGTGAAGCACCTTTAACTAATCCAGCGATATCAATAAATTCAAATGTTGCTCTGATTTCCCTCTTTGGATGAAAGATATCGACAAGTTTATCGAAACGAACATCGTTAAGATTAACAACTCCAGAATTTGGAGAGATTGTAGCAAACGGATAGTTTGCAGCTTCTACGTGCGAAGAAGTAATCGCGTTGAACAATGTCGATTTTCCAACATTAGGTAAACCGACAATACCTGCTTTTAAAGACATAAAAAACACCTCAAGAAAATAATATTTTCTTTTTCCTATGTTATACTAGCATAAAATGATATTTTATTCTAAAAAAATTACTATTTTACGATTTTTCTTTCAATAATGTTAATGGTGAATAGTTTTTTATCCTTTTCGCGGTAATTGATGAAATAAGAAATGTCTCAAATAGACTAATTAAAAACGTAACACTTAAACTCAATCCGTATACTTTTAGATAAGATGGGGAAAAAATAAAATCAAGATTTCTTTCAAGAACTAAAGTCAAGAATAAAACAGCACCTGCACTATAGATAAAAGCGATAAAAAACAAACTGGCAGTAAACATAAAATACAAAAATAAGATATTGCTTTTTTTGATTCCTATAGCTTTAAGCAAACCAATTTCTTTTTTATTTTCTGAGATAAATAAAAACATTGTTAGTCCGCTTAATAATATCGCGCTAACAACTATAACTCCGCCAAAAGACACTAAAGCAATATTAACATACTTTATCATAGAGTTAATCGAGTCATTAATTTCTTCAGATGGATTAGAAAAATAAAAATTTGGATAGTTATTTTGAAGCTCAATTAAATAATTTGAGACATTTGCATTTTTTATAAACAAGTTGACACTATCAATAAGCAGCGAAGATAACGGAATATCAAAATTATCAATATAGAAAAAAACATTAAAATATTCTGGCAAATAAATACACTCATAATCATTATCAGTAATTCCGGTTATCAGCAATTGTTGGTATGCAAAATGATTTTCATAACTCACTCCATCATAATAAGTCATAAGAAGCGTACTAAAATAAAGTGGCTGATTGATTATTTCATCAAGCGATTTTGCTGAGAATAACTTTTTGGCTAATGCAGAAGAAATAGCCACTTCTTGATAATTATCAGGTATTCTACCAATAAGCGGATTGAAATAATTAATAACTTGAAGATTATCATTATTACCTAATTTTCCTAAAGATCCTGATGAATAAGATACATTATCAAATTCCGGAGATTCATAAATAATATTATTCTCTGTTATGTAATAATCATCTGCTAAAGCTATATAATCTTCTTCCTTAGTGAAAAGATATGTCGGCAGAGAAAATCCACTTAGGGCGAATTCATTGATCATTTGATAGGTTTGGGGAATATTAAGCGAATATTTTGAAATTTTTTCATCGCTTAAAAAAGTATTAATATCCGCCAATGATAAATCTTTTTTGCTTTCATAATAAACATAGATTTTACCATTGTCTTCCCCGCGATTCAGTCTTGAATCATATAATGAATTTATTATATCAAAACGATAGTCATTAAGATTTTTATCCATCAGCAAACGCTTAAGCAGCCCAATAGTATTATTTTCACGGCATTTTAAATAATATACTTTCTTTAATGTCCAAGGGATGGGTTCTGAGGAAACTAAATCATCACTTGATTTAAAATGCATTTTTTCTTCAAAAACATACTCATTAAAATAACCAGAAGAATGAACTAATCCCGATTCATTTCCCTTGATTATATATGGGCAAAACAATGTGATCTCATCTTGATAATCCCAAGAGCTATTTTTAAAAAAATAGCCTAATTTTAATGGATTATCTTTTAATACTTCATTAAGTGTCAATAAATTATTTTCAATTCTCAAGCTATCGCAAATACGTTTTATGTCCGTATTTCTTAACATCAAAATAACTTCGTCATTTTCTAAGTCTCTAAAAGAGACGTCTACATCTTGATAAAGATAGTATTCATTGATATTTCTCACTGAAAATGAAGCCATTGTTAAAGGATAAGACGTTGACAATATTTTAAGATATGATTCCTCTAAAAGTGTTTCAAAAGATTGAAAATAATAACTGCCAGTAAGTAAAAAATTATTCTGATACTGCGATTTTATTAATTCTACTTCTTCTTTACTAACACTATAAATCTCATTTAACGAATCATCATTCTGCGATTTTAAAAGTATTCTTTCTTCATCGTAAAGCGAACCTAAAGAAGAAATAATATCATTAACCATCAATGAAGTTAAAATTAGAGAAAGCGAAATAAAAATTAATCCAAGCGAGGAAGCAAAAATTGTCAGAAGGCTCCGAATTTTTTTCTTTAAAAGATGTCTTTTGATATAGGTAATCATATAGCTAAATGAGAGTTTATTTTCTTTCTTGGAACTATTAATTATCTTGCTTGGACTATCATTTTTGAAAACGAGCTTTAATTTATAATCTTGCAACTTATATAGTTCAGAAGCAAATTCTCTAGACAAATCTTCATCATGAGAAATCATAATTACCAAATGTTCTTCGCTAATTTTTTTCAAAAGTTTCATTATAGCTAGAGAATTGTCATAATCTAAAGCACCAGTAGGCTCATCGCAAAGTAATACTTTCGGGTGACTTAAAATAGCTCTTGCTATGGCTAACCTCTGCTTTTCTCCGCCTGAAAGAGACCCGGCTTCTTGATTTAACGAAACATACAATCCGCATAATGCTAAAACATCACTTATTTCTGCATCTCCAACATTAAGGAAACTTAAATTTTCTTTAACGGTTAAAGAATTAAACAAATGATAATTTTGGTAGACAAAGCCAAAGTTTTGATAACGGAATTTTTCCTTGTCAAAAATCGTTTTATAATTCTTATTTTGAAAAATTAATTCACCATCATAATCAGTATCAAGTGATGAAAGAAGATTTAATAATGTGGTTTTTCCAGAACCAGATTCACCATTAATAATAATTAATCCTTTAGAAAATTCAAAATTTAAATTATCAAAAATAACTTGCTTAGAAAACTTTTTACAAATATTTTTTCCTTTGATCATACTTCTTCCCTCAATGAATCAGTCAGTTTAATCTTTTTTAACGACATTAACGAGAATAAGCTAATCAATAACCCAATAATCAGAGCTAAAATAAAAATCAAAAAATAATCAAAGATATCCAAAAAATTATTAATATTTAAAATTAAATTAACTTCAAAATAATTATTTAAAATTTTATTCAGTAAGTTTAAAGAAAAAGAATATGAAATAATTGTCAAAAAAATAGCTGAGAAAATTATCATTTCACCAAGGCAAATAAAAACTTTTTGAATGTCTTTATCTGAATAACCAATGATTTTTAGTAAGGCAATATCTTTTTGATGAGCGATGATAAGAGAGTATAATGCCAGTATTACTAATACAAGAGATATAATAAAAGCAATTACTACAAACAGAGTGAGTAATTTTGCTAGAGAAGAAAAAATATCAAGTAAATTCTTTTTAGTATCAAGCGCAAGAGAAGTTGCAGTAAAGCGATTACTAGAATTAAAATAATCATAAAGATAACTAGGATTATCGCTATAAATTAATAAAGAATAGTCAGAAATATCTTCATCTTCTTTTGCATTGATAATTCTTTCAAAAAGTGAAATATTTTTATTAAATAATTTACTCGCGGATGGCAAAACATATTCAGAAAACATCTTTTGGAAGGCTGAATACGAATAATAGATAACTGGAGTTAATAAAAATGAAAACTCTTCTATAACAGCAACTTTCGTTAAATTTAAGCGAAAATAAACATTATCTTTCGCACGTGAATACCCCTCTCCCTCGCTTAATAAGGTAAACTCTAATTCAAAATATCCATCTGTGAATAATTCATTAGCCAACTGATTAAGATAAACTTCTGAAGGCGAACTGCTTTCAAAAAAAGCAGGTTTAAATAAAATGTCTAAATATTTATCGCCGTTCTTTATATGTCCCTTATTAATTACCCCATCTAACGAATAAAAAATTCTATCGCCCTCTTGTAAAAGCGAAGATAGTTCGATAAAAGAAGGACGCGATGCTTTATTAAAGGAAATTAAATCATTTATTTCTTCCTTATAGCTTTCCTCAACTCGTAAAATATTGTAGTCAAAATAATTTTTTGTTAAGTTTGTTACAGATGGAAAAATAGAAAAAGCAAAAGATAAGCAAAGTAATGCAATCAAAAAGACAAATGAAAAAGATAAAATTGATAAAGATATTTTTCCAAAGTTATATTTAATTTCTTTTAACATGATTTTTATCAGACAACTTATTGATGGATTTATAAGCTGCTTAGATACTATCAATCCGTCTTTATGCTCTATTTTAATTTTTTTATTATTGTATAAATTGTAATGATAATCACAATATCCTTCTAAAAGTTTTTCATTATGGCTAACTATAACTATCAAATGTGAATATGCTATATTTTTTAAAAACTTCAATAATATCCGACTATTATCTTCATCTAATGATGCAGTTGGTTCATCGCATAAAATTATATCTTTATCATTAATTAACGCTCTAATTAAAGATAGTCTCTGCTTTTCCCCACCCGATAAATTTTTACATTTTTCATTGAGATTTTTGTTCAAATTAAATTGTTTTAATAAAGAAATTAATTCTTCTTCTGACTTCTTTTTTCTATTTAATTCATTAGCTAGTTGAAGGTTTTCATAAATAGATTCTTGTTCTAATAAAACAAAATCTTGAAATAAATAGCAAATATGCTCTTTTCTAAATTCATCGAAATTTTTCTTTTCAATTAACTTACTATTATAATAAACATGTCCTTCATCAAAATAATCTAGTCCGCCTAAACAATTTAAAAAAGTACTTTTTCCACATCCGGATTTTCCAGTTATCAAAACCATTCCCGTGGATGGAAAAACTAAATTAAGTTTTTGGAATAATACTCGATCATAACTTTTTTTTACACTTTTTACTTCTAACATTTTTTACCTTTATCTAATAGATAGGGTAAAAATATTCTTTTTCATTAAAAAAACCGGATAAATCCGGCTAATTCTATTTTTTTAGTATTTCCTTAACTTTAGAATTAAAATCATTTCTCGGAAGCATTAAGACATTTCCGCATCCCAAACATTTAATCTTTATGTCTGCTCCCAATCTCACTACTTCAAATTCATATGATCTTTTTTCACATGGATGAGGTTTCTTCATTTTAACTATCGACCCAATTTGATAATCATTATTGCTGACCATATTTAACTCCTCGTAATAAATTTTCAAAAAGATAAAGCGTAGTTAATTTTCCTACACCACCTGGCACTTTAGAAATCGCTTTTAATTTTTCATCTGGTTTTACATCACCAACTATCTTATCTTCTAAATAATGAATTCCCCCATCAATGACAATAGCTCCTTCTTTCATATATTTAGAGTCGATGAAATGCGGCTTACCAATCGCAACAAAAATAACATCGTAATTTTTTAATTCTTCATTGAGGTTTTCGCTTTTTGAATGCATAACAGTCACTGTCGCATCGCGGTTAAGAACAAGTAAGGCAACTGGTTTGCCCACTGAAATTGATCTACCAATAATTAAGACTTTTTTTCCTTTAAGAGATAAATTATGTCCTTCGACTAATTTAATCATCGCTAACGCGGTGTTAGGAATCATCATTTCATCGCCGGATAATAAGTTACCGAGATTATAAGGATGAATGCCGTCTAAATCTTTACTAGGTTTTAATGCGCGAAGAATTTTATTTTCATCAAGTTTCTTTGATAAAGGTCTAGTAATTAAAACACCATAAACTGAACTATCAGCATTTAGTTCTTCGATTTTATCAAGATAAATTTTTTCATCTTGCTCTAATGGTAAAACATCACATTTAACATTGAGTTTGTCGGCCTCTCTAACGATTGCTTTTGCATAAAACTCCGACGATTTATCATCCTTATTAAGCAAAATAACTATTTTTAAAGTTTTATCAATTGAAGTAAAATCATTTTTTAATCTAGCAAATTCTTTTTCATAAATTTGTTTACCATCCCAAATTTCCATTATTCTTCCTCCATCTTCACAGCTTGAGGAACTTTTGGTAAACCTGGTAAAGTTAAAATAGATCCGGTAAGAGGGATAATGAAATCCGCGCCAGATGCGAGATTACATTCTCTAATATGGATTGAAAAGTTTCTTGGAGCATTTAACAAAGCATTATCATCAGAGAAGGAATTTGGAGTTTTCGCCATGCAGATATAGCTATTAGAAAAGCCCATCTTATCGTATAAAGCGATTTGTTCAAGAGCTTTATCTGAATAAATAACATTATCCGCGCGATAAATCTCTTTGCAGATTTTTTCAATCTTTTCCTTTATCGGTTCATCTTTCTCATAAAGAGGATGATATTTTGAAGCATTTTCTTTTAAAGCTTTAATAACTTCTTCAGCTAATTCAACAGCACCTGCGCCGCCTTTATTAAATCCATCTAAGAAAGCAAATTTATATCCTTTTTGACGGCAATAATCGCTTAAGCAAGCAATCTCTGCTTCGCTATCGCTAGAAAAATGGTTAATAGCCACAACAAAATCCATTCCGAATTTTGAAATGTTTTCAAGATGCTGCTGCAGATTTTTTAAGCCTTCGCGAAGAGCTTCAACATTTTCTTTTTCTAAATCTTCATAGAGAACTCCGCCATGTAGTTTAAGAGCTCTAATAGTTGCTACCATCACCACTAAATCTGGATGCAAATTACCTTCTTGAGAAGCGATATCTAAGAATTTTTCTGCGCCTAAATCCGCGCCAAAGCCGGCTTCAGTCACAACAATTGGAGCTAATTTTAAAGCAAGTTTAGTCGCGATTAACGAATTGCAGCCATGCGCGATATTAGCAAAAGGTCCTCCGTGAATTAAAACTGGATTATGCTCTCTGGTTTGAACCAAATTTGGATTCATCGCTTCTTTCATAAGCTTTCTAATCGCATTAGAAATTTTTAAATCAGCGATGGTAATAGGTTTATCATCAAGAGTATAAGCAACAATAATTTTCTTAACGCGGTCAATAAAATCATTTTCATCCTTGGCTAAGCAGAAAACCGCCATCAATTCACTAGCGACCGTAATTAAGAAATGTGCTTCTCTCTCAACGCCGTTTCCCTTCCCGCGTCCAATAATGATATTTCTCAAAGTCCGATCGTTCATATCTAAGGCTCGCGACCAAACAATTCTATCTTTATCAATATTTAATGGATTTCCTTGATAGAGATAATTATCGATAACCGCGGCAATTAAATTAATCGCGCTAGTTAAGGCATGGAAATCTCCGTTAAAATGTAAATTGATATCTTCACTTGGTTCAACGGTAACTTTTCCTCCGCCTGTCGCACCGCCCTTTAAACCAAAAACCGGTCCTAGAGATGGCTCTCTCAAGGCCGCAATTGCTTTTTGATGAATTTTATTAAGGCCGTCAAGTAATGCAATCGTGGTCGTGGTTTTTCCTTCTCCAGCCTTAGTCGGAGTCAAAGCAGTTACTAAAATTAATTTGCCGTCTTGTTTATTTTTTAAACTCTCATAGCATTTTAAATCAATTTTAGCTTTGTAATGACCATATGGAATCAAATACTTTTTACTGATTCCAATTTTTTTGGCGATTGTTTCAATATTATATAGTCTCATTGCCCTTTACCTCTTTCATATATTGTAACGCCTCTTGAGGCGAATTAAACCATCTGACATCCATTTGGTGATTAAAATAGGTATATTGTCTTTTCGCGTAATGACGCGAGTTCTTTTTTATTAAATCTTTAGCCTCATCAAGAGAAATTTTACCCTCAAAATAGCTAATTAGTTCTTTATAACCGATAGCCTGAAAAGCTCTTAATGAAGGATTATGCGATTTTATAAGATTTTTCACTTCGTCAACAAGTCCGTCTTTAAACATCTGGTCAACTCGTTCATCGATTAATTTATAAAGCTCCTCGCGGCTATCCTTACTTAAGCCGATAAAATGTACATCATAGAGAAGTTTATGTTGTTGCTTACTTTCTAAAGAAGTTTTATTCTCTCCATTAACTAAATATATTTCGATAGCTCTTAACACTCTTTTACGGTTATGAAAATGAATCTTTTCCGCTTGCTGAGGATCAATTGTTTTCAAGTAAGCATGTAACTCCTCATCGCTCATTTTTTCAAATGCGCTTAAATCAACTTTTTTATTTTCTGAAAAAGAAAAATCGTATAATGCCGATTTTAAATAAAGGCCAGATCCACCAACGATTAAAATATCTTTAGTTTTATCCTTGCTTAACTTATCAAGAATATTTCTTAAATCTTTTTGATATTCGTAAATGGTATATTCATTATCCACAGAAGCGATATTAAAAAGAAAATGATTGCCGTCATTAATTAGCTCTTCAGAAATTTTAGCCGTTCCAATATTCATCTCTTTATAGCATTGAAAAGCATCACCATTTACGATATATGCTGGCTGCATTTTTAAATAGGCTTCGCTTAAAGAAGATTTTCCAACTCCGGTTGGTCCGCAAATAACAAAAATCATATTCCGCTCCGCTTAAACAATTTTTCAATATCGTAATTAGTAAAATGAATAATTGTTGGTCTGCCATGAGGGCAAGTGGTTGGATTATGGCATTTAAATAAATTCTTAATTAGAGTTTCCATCTCTAACATCGTCAATTTATCATTAGCCTTAATTGAAGCCTTGCAGGCTTTTGTCGCGATAACATGCTGTCTTAACTGCGAAAGTGAAAGATGTTTTTCATTGATTACTGAAGTAATTAATTCTTCAAGGTATTTATCGACTGAATCTTCTTCAAACGACAGAGGATATGATTCTACTTTGATAACATTATTACCAAATACATAAGCATTAATTCCTATTTGCTTTAAAAGATTTTGCTTTTCTTCACTAAACAAAGCAATTTCGCTAGGCGAAAGAGAAATCATAATCGGTGTTAATGGTGTCATAATTTCTAAATGTGAATTCATAATCGCATCAAATTTTTCATAATTAATTCTTTCGTTCGCGGCATGTTGATCCACCAAATAAAAACCGTCTTCACCTTCCATCACAATATATGTGTTGTGAATTTGTCCGATTATCTTGTAATTAAGAGGTTCTTCCTCTTCTTCTTTTTCGTTAAAAGTCATTACCTGCTCTTCTGGTAAATCTTCATCATAAGAAGTATAATCAACAGCAACTTCTATATCATTATTAGAATTTTCTGGTTGCTTTTCTTCATCAATTACTGTATTTTCTGCCACTTTTGGCTCACTAAATTCTTCTTTAGCTAATTCTTCAAGGTTTTCACTTAAAGGTATATATTGTGCTTCTTTTTTGCTAATTAAATCAATATTAGCTTTTTGCAAAGGGTTTAACAATCTTAGAGTATCTTTTACTTTTTCTCTAATAACATTTATGATTTCGCTTTCGTTAGATAACCTAACTTCTTTCTTACTAGGATGGACATTGACATCGACTAATGAAGAATCAATCCGAAATTTTATCATGCAAATAGGATATCTATTAGAAAATAAATAACTGCCATATCCTTCAATAATTGCTTTTTGAATCAATGGTAAATAAACATTTCTATCATTGATAAAAGTTAACATTGAATAACGATTTGAACGGCTGAGCTCCGGTTTAGAAATATATCCCTCAAAAGAAAACGAGTCGCTGTCATAGGATATTTTTAGCATCTTTTTAGCCGCGTCCACGCCATAAATTGAAGCGATAACCTCTAAATCATCGCCGCGTCCAGTAGTTTTAAAAGAGAGTTTATCATCAATGTAAAATGAAAAAGCAACATCGCTTCTAGATAGAGCTAATTTTTGCATTATTTCTAAACAAGAAGCTGTTTCTGTATAATCGCTTTTTAAATATTTTAAACGTGCTGGAGTATTATAAAATAATTCTTCGACAGTAAATGTCGTACCCTTTTTACACGCGCAAACAGAAGAATTAATATCTTCTTCATTAGCGAGTACCTTTGTTCCGCTAATCCCATCTTGCGAGGTTTCCATCGCTATTTTACTAACGGAAGCGATACTTGGCAAAGCTTCTCCGCGGAATCCCATAGTCTTAATATGGAAAAGCTGATATTCATCATAAAGCTTGCTCGAGGCATGACGCTTAAAGCAAAGCAAAGCATCATCTTTATCCATTCCGCATCCATCATCGCTAACGATTATTTTTTTTCTGCCTGATTGGTAGATTTTAACAATGATATTTTTACTTCCAGCATCTAAAGAATTTTCAACCAGCTCTTTAATTACCGATGAAGGTCTTTCGACAACTTCACCCGCGGCAATCATATTCGCTAGATGCGGATCCATCACTTTAATAACTGACATTATTTACCCTTCGCTTTCTTTTGGAGATTATAAAGATAATTTAAAGCTTCAAGAGGTGACATAGAATAAACATCTAAAGTTTTTAATTCTTCAATATAATCAATTTTCTCAGTTTTTTCTTCAGGTATAACTTCCTGATTTACGACAATTTCATTATTTTCTAATTCGCTTAAAATCTGTTTTGCCCGGTTAATAACTTCATCTGGTAAAGAAGCTAATGAGGCAACATTAATTCCGTATGAACGATTCATTGCGCCTGGAAGAACCTTATATAAGAAAGTTATTTTATCTTTTTGATTATCAACTGCGACATGGACATTTTTTAAAGTCGGCAGTTTTTCTTCAATCTTCGTAATCTCATGGTAATGGGTTGAGAAAAGAGTTTTCGCCTTAATCTTTTGAGCGATATATTCAAGTATCGCTTCAGCTAAAGCCATTCCGTCAAAGGTTGCTGTTCCCCTACCGATTTCATCAAATAAAAGTAATGATTCGCTAGTCGCGTGTCTTAAGGCAAAATTGGTTTCGCTCATTTCCACCATAAATGTCGATTGGCCGGATACTAAATTATCTGAAGCACCGATTCGAGTATAAATCGCATCAAAAATCGGTAATGAAGCTTCTGCGCAAGGAACATATGAACCGATTTGAGCTAAGACAACGATCAAAGCAAGCTGCCGCATATAGGTGGATTTACCGCCCATATTAGGCCCGGTAATAATTTGAATATCTGTATCCTTATCTAAAATTATTGAATTAGGAATATAATTGGCAGACACCTTTTCAAGAACTGGATGCCGTCCATCAATAATATGAATGTTTCTTTCATGGTTAAAAGTTGGGCAGACATAATGATTTTCTAAGCTAACCTCAGTTAAAGATAATAAAGCATCCAAAGTCGATACAAATGTCGCTAGATTTTGAATTTGTTCAGTATATTTATTTACTTCGTCTCTTAAAGCATTAAATAAAACATATTCGAGATTTTTTCTCTTTTCCATCGCATTTAAAACTTTATTTTCATAATCGCGAAGCTCTTGGGAAACAAATCTTTCCGAATTGACAGTCGTCTGCTTTCTTTCGTAATTAAAATCAGCTGGTAAAGAAGCTACCGCCCCTTTAGAAACCTCTAAATAATATCCAAAGACCTTATTATAACCAATTCTTAAAGTTTTAATTCCGGTTCTTTCTTTTTCTCTAGCTTCCAGCTGAGCTAAGTAAGAACGAGAATCAGTTGACAAGGTTATTAATTCATCAAGTTCAGCATTATAACCTTTTTTAAAGATTTCTCCGTCTTTAACAGTAATCGGAGCATCATCAGAAATTGCTTTTTCTAATAATGAAGTTAAATTCTTAAAATCGTTTTCAATACCCGGAAGAGTATTTAAATAGGCGTTATTTAAATCTTCAACGCTCTTTTTCAAACTAGGGACTACGCTAAGAGACTTTTTTAACTGTAATAAATCTCTGCCATTGCAAGAGCCAAAAGAAATCTTCGCGCATAACCGCTCTAAATCGTAAATATCTTTTAATTCTTGTTTAATATCCGCACGGATAAGAAACTTATCCATTAAAGAAGCGATAACGCTTTGCCGTTTTAAAATTTGCTCTTCATCAGCTAATGGTTTATTTATCCATTGCTTAAGTAATCTTGAACCCATGTTCGTTGAAGTTTGATCAAGTAACCAAAGCAAAGTTCCATAAGTAGTTTCATTACGGATTGTCTTTGTTAATTCAAGATTAATTCTTGAAAAATTATCAATCTGCAAATAGCCATTTCTCTTTAAAACTTGAGCTTTTTTTAAGTAATCGAGCTCTTTTCTTTGAGTTTCTTTTAAATAGTTAAGCAATCTAACGATTGTCTCGCGCATATGATATTCTCTAACGAACTCTAAAACGTTTTGATGTTCAAGCGTTTCTTTATCATCATTTTCATAAGAGATTAACAAAGGATATCTTTCCTTAATTTGAGAGATGATATTAGCTGGGAAAGAAGTAGAGACAACAAGTTCTTTAATATTTAGATTTTCTAATTCAGAAACTAACGAATCTATACTTCTTTCAATGTTTTCCACATAGACTTCGCCAGTGGAAACATCGCTATAAGCAAAAGAAAAGAAATTATCGCTAACGCCTAAAGAAGCGATATAGTTATTCTCTTTATCTTTAATATCGATAAAGGCACCCGGTGTGATGATTTGAATAATATCGCGCTCAACGATACCTTTTGCGAGCTTTGGATCTTCTAATTGTTCGCAAATACCGACTTTATATCCTTTTGCAATTAATTTATCTATATATGAAGAAATCGCGTGATGAGGGACTCCACACATTGGGACTTTTTCTTCCGTTCCAGCGCTTTTTCCAGTTAATGCGAGCTGCAATTCACGAGAAGCAATCTTTGCATCATCAAAAAATAATTCATAAAAATCGCCTAAGCGAAACAAAATTAAAGTATCCGGATATTTATTTTTTATTTTGAGATACTGCATCATCATCGGAGTGTATTTTTCCATAGTTTTACCTTCTTTATTAATTATAAATAATTAATGGCTTTTAAAAAAGCAAGAAATTTTATTTCTCTTGCTTTAATGTTTTTTCTAAATGTTTAATCATCTGAGCGACTTCTTCTTGCAGAAGATTATAGTTATTAACTAACGGATGATTTTCTATTTCTGACTTAACTTTTTGATATTGCTTAGATAATTCTTGATACTCTTCTTGCGAGCAGTGAAGCATTTTATTTTTTACCTCTTTAAGTTGATTCTTAAGCGTGATAATTTCTTCATTGGTATCTAATTCTTTTTCTAACGCTAAATACTTTTTGACAACTTCTTGATCAAGAAATTTATCAATATACATATCTAATAAATTTTGCAATTCTTCAGTCATTTACTTCTTCTCCAGATAAATAGAATAAGTGACCTTTAGTAATTTTTACCTTAACAATTTTACCGATATGATTAGGATTTCCGTGGAAATTAACAAGTTTCATCGTGTCAGTATAGCCGGTAAGCAAAGTTTCATCTTTCTTGGATGTACCTTCAACAAGAACTTCCATCACCTTGCCGACGCATTCACCATATTTCTTTAAGCCGATTTCATTAACGAGTTTTAATAGTCTATCAAAGCGTTCATGCTTAACTTCCATCGGGGTTGTATCTTTAATTCTCGCGGCAGGAGTGCCTTCACGCGGAGAATAAATAAAGGTGAAAGCTGAATCGTATTGGCAATATTCAACAGCTTCTAAAGTCTTTTGAAAATCTTCTTCAGTTTCATTAGGAAAACCGACGATGATATCGGTCGATAAGCCGACATTAGGAATTAATCTTCTTAATTCATCGACTAAAGTTTTATAACTCTCTAAAGTATATCTTCTACCCATTCTTCTCAAAACGTCGTCTGATCCTGATTGAATCGGTAAATGGATAAACGGACAAATATTTTTATACTTTGACATTACGACAAACATTTCCTTAGTAAAATCCCAAGGATGGCTGGTCATGAAGCGTAATCTAGTGATATTAGTTTTTGCGACATCCTCTAATAAGGAAGCGAAAGTATAATCTTCATAAAGATCTTTTCCGTAACTATTAACGTTTTGACCGAGCAAGGTAATTTCTTGATAACCTAAAGCTACGAGTTCTTCGCATTCTTTAATGATATCTTCTTTCTTTCTTGAACGCTGCTTTCCGCGGGTATATGGAACAATACAATATGTGCAGAATTTATCGCAGCCATATTGAATATTGACCGAAGCCTTAACTTTACTGCTTCTAACAATTGGTAAATTTTCAAAAACTTCACCTTCTTTAGAATAAACTTCGATAACTCTCTTTTTTTCAAAGATAACTTCATCAAGTAAAGTTAATAAAGAAGGAATATTATGCGTACCAAAAACTAAATCGACTTGCGGATAGATTTTTTCAATTTTTTTAACGATTGTCGGTTCTTGCATCATGCAGCCACCGATAGCGATAATTAAGTCATTGTTAGCTTTCTTTAATCTCTTTAATGCGCCAATTTCACCAAAAACTTTATCTTCAGCATTTTCTCTAATCGCGCATGTATTGAGAATAATCAAATCAGCTTCTTCAAGATTTTCTGTTTCAGAATATCCAGCCTTAGCTAAAATACCTTTAATATTCTCGCTATCGACCACATTAGCTTGGCAGCCATAAGTTCTAATTAAATATTTCTTATTCGCGCAGTAAGCGATTAATCTTTCCGGGATTATTAAAGCATCATAGTTAATTTTGAAAGGAGTCTTGCTTCTTTTAGCAGCCTCCGCTAGCGATGGCTCGCTTCTTAAATCTAATTCTTTTTTCATTGATTGATTTCCTTTGCTGCAAATGTGAGATTTAAAAGTTGATAATCAGTTATTTGATTAAGATCATTAAAAGTGAGTATCACTCCGTTTAGGAGATAAGTATCATCATCTTCAACGCCGAAGACGCTTGGTAAACCAGTCCAAGTTCTTTTAATAACGCTTTCTTTGCTCGCGCCGAGAATTCCGTTATATGGTCCGTTCATCCCTACATCTGAAAGATAGAATGTTTTATTTTTTAAAAGTCTAGCATCATTTGTCTGAACATGTGTATGCGTTCCAATTAACGCGCTAATTTTTCCGTCAAAAGCCCAAGCTAATGACTCTTTTTCACCAGTAGCTTCTGCGTGAAAATCGACGATATGAATATCAGATTCGTCAGTAGCAACAATGTTTTCCAAAGCATCAAAAGGATTATCTGCGCCCTCATTCATAAAGACGCGTCCAATTAAATTTGTTACCCGAATTTTTTTGCCGAGGCATTCAAAGACATTACTTCCCTTACCCGGATGAGCTTTATTAAGATTCAATGGTCTTAATAAATTATCATAATCATCAATAAATGTTGTGATTTCTTTCTTAGCTAAATAGTGATTCCCTAAGGTTACAACGTCAATTCCATGTGAAACTACATCAAGAAAATTATTTTTAGTTAATCCTTTACCATGCGATGCGTTTTCTAAATTAGCGATAACAAAATCGATATTATATTTATCAAGATAGTTATCGAGAAAATATTTAATGACAATCCTACCCGGCTTGCCAACTACATCACCTAAAAATAATATATTCATCATTTAGCAATCTCGTTAGCTCTCGTTTCTCTGATGACAGAGATTTTGATTTGTCCAGGATATGTCATCTCATTTTCAATTTTCTCTTTAATATCGAATGCGAGCTTAGCAATTTCAGCATCAGAAACTTTTTCTGGGACTACCATGACTCTAAGTTCACGTCCTGACTGCATTGCATAGGCTTGATTAACTCCGTTAAAGGATTTAGAAATAGTTTCTAATTGTTCAATTCTTTGAATATAATTTTCTAAGCTTTCATTTCTTGCACCTGGGCGAGCAGCAGATAAAGTATCAGCTGCTTGGACTAATACAGAAATAATATTGTTTGGTTCAACATCGCCGTGATGAGACATAATCGCATTGATAACGACATCTGGTTCACCATATTTTTTAGCTAATCTAGCACCGATTTCTACGTGTGATCCATCGAGTTCAAAGTCTGCGGATTTACCAATATCGTGAAGTAATCCAGCTCTCTTAGCTAAGTTTTGATCAAGTCCGAGTTCAGCAGCCATAATTCCGGCTAAGTATGCGACTTGCATAGAATGCTCTAAAGCATTTTGAGTATAACTAGTCCGGTACTTTAATCTTCCGACATAGTCGAGCAAATCTTTATTAATACGCGGCAAACCAAGTTTAAACGCGGCATTAATACCGGCTTCGTGGCAAGATTGATTTACTTCATTACGGGCTTTCTCAACAACCTCTTCAATTCTGCCAGGTTGAATACGTCCGTCTTTAATTAAGTACTCTAATGATAAACGAGCGACTTCTCTGCGAATAGGGTCAAAGCAAGATACTTGAATAACTTCCGGAGTATCATCAATGATAATATCCACGCCTAACAATTGTTCAAGCGTTCTAATATTTCTTCCTTCACGTCCAATAATTCTGCCCTTCATCTCATCATTAGGAATAGCGACGACAGAAACAGTTCTTTCAGTGACGACTTCTTGAGAATATTTAGACATTGCTAAAGCAAGCATTTCTTTAGCTTTTTTATCGCATTCTTCTTTAGCTTCATCCTCTTTTTGTTTAATCATATTAGCAATTTCAATAGTCAGCTTACTTTCAACTTTTTCAAGGACTTGTCTCTTTGCTTCTTGTTCAGTCAAAGCAGCAACTTTCATTAATTCATCATCAATAGAAGCTTCTTTATTTGCGACTTCTTGTTCTTTAAATTCAAGTTTTTCAACTCTCTTTTTATATTCTTCAATTTTTGCATCGAGATTATTTTCTCTATCGATAAGAGCGTTATCTCTTCTATCAATATTCGCTTCTCTTTGAGCTAATTTATTTTCTTGAGCAGCATATTCAGCTCTCTTTTCCTTAGCTTCTTGATCAGCTTGTTGCTTGAGCTCAATTGTTAAATTTTTAGCTTGAATGGTAGCATTATTAATAATTTCTTCAGCTCTTTTATTAGCCATTTCAATCTTAGATGATGCTTCTTTATCTTCCTCTTCAGCTTTCTTTTTCGCCTTGCTTACTTGAATTAAATATGCGATGCCAAGTGAACCACCGACACCGATAATAAGGCAGATGATGCATAGCAAAATAGCTATCCAAATTTCCATAATAACCTCCTCTATATTTGCTTTATAAAAATTATTTTTTTATCAATTGATTCATTTCTATTAATAATCTATTTAAAAATAGCGTTGAGCATGATAAAAATCAGCACCTATGTGCACTTAGATTATAACATAGAAAATAGTTAAGAGGTATCATTAATAAAATATAAATATATTAATAAATAAAAGCTCGGTTACCCGAGCTAAAGTTTTATTAATTTTGTTTTTCAAAGCCAAGAAGGCGATAAATTTGTTCTCTTAAAGCTTGATAGACATCTTCATGTTCAGAAAGATAAGTTTTCGCCGCATCACGTCCTTGACCGACGCGTTCACCTAAAACTTCAAACCAGCTTCCCGATTTTTTAGCTAATCCGTTTTCTAAAGCTAAATCGAGAACTTCACCAATTTTTGAGAAACCTTCGCCGTAGATCAAGTCAACTTTGCAAGACTTAAATGGTGGAGCAACTTTATTTTTAACAACTTTAATATTGACGGTATTACCGATAATTTTATCGCCGTCTTTAATCGCTTCTGCCTTTCTAATATCAACGCGGATTGAAGCATAGAACTTTAAAGCCCGACCGCCAGTAGTGACTTCTGGATTGCCATAAACAACCCCGACTTTTTCTCTTAACTGGTTAATGAAAATTACCGTGCAGTTTGATTTATTTAAAACACCTGCGAGCTTTCTCATCGCTTTTGACATCAATCTAGCATGAGCTCCGACATTAGAATCAGCCATTCCTCCATCAAGTTCAACCTGCGGAACTAAAGCGGCAACCGAGTCAACAACAATGATATCGATAGCTTCACTTCCGGCGAGCATATCAACAATTTCCAAAGCTTGTTCACCGCTATCTGGTTGCGATAAAATTAATTCATCAATATTGACACCTAACCGCGCGGCATAAGTTGGATCAATCGCGTGTTCAGCATCGACGAAAGCGGCTTGACCGCCTTTCTTTTGGCATTCAGCAATCGCTGAAAGAGCTAAGGTTGTCTTACCAGATGATTCCGGTCCATAAATTTCAATGATTCTTCCCTTAGGATATCCTCCAATACCTAAGCAGGCATCAAGGCAAATAGATCCAGAAGGAATCACATCGACATCAATATTCGGTTTATCACCTAATTTCATGACTGAACCTTTTCCATAGACTTTTTCAATAGCAGTTAAAGCTTGGGAAAGTTTTTCTTCTCTTGTTTTTTCTTGCATATAGATACTCCTTTAAATAATAAGTAGGGGCTAAAAATTAATTTTCTTTAAATAAATCGATAATTTTTTTAATTCCAAAATCTACTGATGCTTTTCTTATTTCTGATCTAGAGCCAGAGAAATGGCATTCGTAGACTTTGATATCACCTAAATAATTAACTGCGATAAAGACTTCACCAACAGGTTTACCCTCTAATGTTTCTGGGCCAGCATTTCCAGTAAAGGAAACACTAATCGAGGTAGAGAACATCTCTCGGCAATTTTTTGCCATCGCATAGGCGCATTCTTTAGAGACGACACCGAATTTTGCAATAATCTTTTCATCGACGTGCAAAACTTGATTTTTAATCTCGCTCCAATACGTGACAATTCCGCCCTTAAACACTTTTGATATTCCGTTTTGATCAACTAAAGTAGAAGCAAATAATCCACCAGTTAAACTCTCAGCCGAGGATAAAGTTAAGTTTCTTTTACTTAATTCTTCAAGTAAGGTTTCTACCATCTATTTCATCTCCCGGAATAAATCGCGGTTTTGATAAACATAAATAACTCCGGAAATAAAGGACATCGCTGTGGCTAAATAAATCAATATCTGACCGATCTTTAGATAATTAGGTAAAGAAAGTAAATCGCTTAATCCAAAATCATTAATCATCACGAATATCAAAGCTACCATTTGGAAAACAGTTTTTAATTTTCCAAAAATATTTGCCGCGATAACTTTATTCTTTTTAACCGCATTCATCCTAATCGCATCGACAACGATATCGCGCGCGACCATAATAACCGTGCAGATAACCGGAATTCTAATCGGTCCGACAACCGATAAAATTATAAGTGCAGAATTTACTAACATTTTATCTGCGATTGGATCCATTAATTTTCCATAATCAGTGATTAAATTGTATTTTCTAGCAATTTTTCCATCGACCATATCAGAAATAGAGGCCACGAGGAAAATAATCCAAGCTATTAAATAATTTACTCCGATATTTAAATAAGGAATCACCGTCCAATTAATCGGTAACAAAAGAAAAGCCACCACGAAGATGACGCAAATCATTCTAAATGTTGTGATTTTGTTAGGTAAATTCATAATTTTCTCCAATAGTGAGTATTGACCTTGTAAGCCATGTTTTGTCGAGGATAATTATTTATCTATGCTTACGCATGAAATCTTTACTTCAGTTCGCTCAGATTTCTTCCCTTACCAAATTTAGGTTTCTCGCTTGAGGGGTTTACCGCGTTCCACTTAAATATTTCTATTTAACTACGTCACTGTGGCACTTTCAGGGCATTGGCCATGCCAAAGGTTTAGGCCTCTTCCCGCCATTAGATGCTCCCATCTATCCAGAGTTATTTTTTCCTCTGGCACAATCACTACGGCCATCGCAGACCGTGCGAGCATGGACTTTCCTCTAGTATTGCTACCAGCAATTATCCGGGTCAATTATTTTATCCGGGAAGGATCCTTCCCTAGTTTGTATAATTCTTGTTCGAGTAAGGAGATTCTTTGAAGGAGTTCAATATTTTCTAAGTTAGAACCATTTTTAGTCATAGCTTCAACTTTTTCTTGTAAGAGAGCTCGTTCATATTCTTCTTCGGAAAGTTTAGCCTTATAGTTATTTAATGTTCTTCTCAGTTCTGTAAGTTCTTTTTCCATTTTAACGCATTCGAGATGATATTGATCAAAGGCGATATAGTCGTTAACAACTAAATCGAGATACTTATCAACCTCTAAAGCATCATAGCCTCCATCCTTGCCGGAGAAGACTTTGGAATTGATTTCTTCAGGTGTGAGTTTAAGCGATAACTTTGCCATACAAATCCTCGTTTCTCAAACAATAAAATTATAGATTAATCAAAGCGATAAATCAATTTTCTTGGACGTCATTTTATTTTATGCTTAAAAAAATTAAATTACTATTTTCTCTATGTGTGAATTTATAAATAAGAGTATAATTTTTCTTATGAGAGAACTTTTAAAAAAATTAAAAAAAGCTAACTGCCTCCTCTTTATCGATTTTGAAGGCACGCAGTTCACCCATGAAATTATCGCTGTCGGAGCAGTCAAATGCTATATCGACGAAAATGGCAATTTACTTGATTATGATAAAGAAGGCTTAAAATGTTACGTTAAAGCCCGTTCACAAATCGGACCATTAGTTAGTAAAATGACCTCAATCAATGAGAGTCTTTTAAAAGAAAAAGGTATTTCTTGGGATGAGGCAATTTTAATGATTGATAATTATTTAGGTGATGATAAAGATAACGCCTGCATCATTTCATTTGGTAATAATGACGCGCGGATGATTCATGATTCAAACCGTTATTCACATCCTAAAAATTTGCACATAACAAAAAAATGGTTTAATCATTATTTTGATTTCTTAACGTTTATCAATAACTATATCCGCGATGAACGCGGAAATAATTATTCCTTAGTAAATTATCTTCATCTCTTCAATTTAACCCCGCATGGAGTTAGTCATGACCCGTTAAATGACGCTTTTGATTTAATGAATCTCTTTTTCGCATTTTTAAAAGAAAAAGATATCGTCTATTCAAAATACTTAAACGTGTTACTACATGAGAAAAAAATACCGGATCCAATAAAAAGCATGATAAAAAAACTATCATCCGGATTAGATTTATCAAGTGAAGAATTTAAGCAAATGATGTATGATTATCTTAAATAAGAGGCAGATATGAAATACCCTAACGGAGCTAAAAATCAAATTGATAATAGTGTCGTCAACGATACTAAGGCTACAGTGTTTGCTAACCGCGGCATGGACTTTGAAAAAAGTGTTAGTTTATCCGCATCATATTATCTTGAACAAGATCTCGCTGTCATCTATAAAAGACCTACACCAATTCATGTAGTAAAGGTAGATTATGCGCATAATTTTAAAATTACTGACGCATATTTTGAAAAACAATCGACAACTGATTACAACGGTGTTTATAAAGGAAGATATATTGATTTTGAATGTAAAGAAACCAAATCAACTACCTCGTTATCATTTCATAATATTCCTTCTCAGCAAATCAAACATTTAAAAAGCGTAATTCGTCATCAAGGAATTGCTTTCTTTTTAATCTACTTTATCACTTTGCAAGAAGTTTATCTTATCGATGCTTCTTATATTATTGAAACATATGAAAAAGGTGACAGAAAATCTATCACCTTAAAACAAATTAAAGAGAATGGTTATCTAGTTGAACAGGGCTATCGGCCGCGTTTAGATTTTTTGAAGATTGTTGAGAAAGTTTATTTTCACGGCAATATTTAGTTAACTTACAATTTTTACAATCAGGATTTTTGGCTTTGCAAAGATATCTACCAAAATGAATAAACTGATGATGAAGCAAAATATAACGCTCGCGGGGAAACTTTCTCCGGAGCTTTTTTTCTATTGCTAACACATCGTCATCGCTTTTCGCTAAGGCAAGTCTTTTACTAATCCTTGCTATATGAGTATCAACAGGAAATTCAGGAATTTTAAAAATTTCCGCGCGTATAACATTTGCTGTCTTATTACCGACTCCAGGCAAAGTCATAAGTTTCTGCTTATCAGATGGAACCTTGCCATCAAACTCATCTAACAGCTGTCTAGCGATTAAAATAATATTTTTTGCTTTTGTCTGATAAAGACCCAATGATCTTATCTCATTAGCGATATCTTCATATTTAGCTTCCGCTAAGGAGTTTAAAGTCGGAAAGTCTTTAAAAAGATGTGCAGTAACTTGATTAACTGATTTATCTGTCGTCTGCGCGCTTAACATGACTGCGATTACTAATTCATAATCTTTTGAATAATTTAATTCGCATGCCGCATTTGGAAGTATTTCATCAAAATACTCCATAATATCTGTTTCTTTACTCATCTTTTTTTACCCAATCGTAAGAAGCGATTTCTAAGGCATCTTTAATATTCTTTTTCGATGTGCTATCAACCGAAGTAAATCCTTCATCTAGAACATCTTGATGCGAAATTTCTTTGACCAAAGCCTTATCAATAACATTTAATGAAGAGATTTTTCCTCTTTTCGCCATTAAAGAGTCAATAACTTTTATAATTAAATCTTTATTGATATCATCATCAAACCAAGAGGAGACTTTATCTATTTCTAAAGGGGTTAAGACTCTGCCAAGACGGTCTTGCAAAACCTTTAATACTTCTTGGAATTCATCGTCTTTAACTTTCTGTTCTTCTTCAGATTTTGAGTTAATAATATTATTGACAAAATAATTTAATACTTTTTCTTTCATCGGTTTTGGAGAAGTCACCATCAAAGAATCCTTCATCTCATAAGAAACAAACTTTTTTTCTAATAAAGAAACGATAATATCATCAATTTCTTTAGAAGGTAAGTTCATTTTGCCTTGAAGTAATTCACCAGTAATTAATGATGGATTTTCTTTATCATATAAATCGATTAATAATAAAACGATTAATTCATTCTCTGTTAATCCGAGCTCTTTGTATTGAGAAATTAATATATTTAGATAGTTTAGTTGATCAAATTTAATCTTGCTCATAAGCTTTAAAATAATCCTTTATTTCTTTCTGTATTTTTCTATTATAAAGTTCTTTCTTTTCAATATCAATCAAGGACGAACTCATCGCTAAGATGGCACCGGAATACGGCAAGATTATCATCTGTTTTTTTTGATGAGCGTCAATAAACTCATCAAAGCTATTAACAAATGCTAGATATCTTTGATAATTGATAATTAATTCTTTATCAATGTTTTTCAGGCAAATTAAATGGACACCTCTTTCATAGAGGCTAACAAATGTTTTTTTGTCCAAAGTATCTAGCAAAACTATTTGTCCTAGTAAATTCTTAGGGATACTTAACACTACATCAGAAAAATCATAATCTTTTTTTAATGTTTCTTTATCAATAAAATGTAATAATTTTTGATATTCTTTCTCTACTTGAAAAAATGAAACATCATTTAATAAATAAAGATGATCTTGAACATACCTTTTTTCTTCTGGCAAAAAAGAAAATCCTAATTGATAAGTAAAACGAATTCCGCGAATTAACCTTAAAGGATCTTCATCATATCTATTATAGGAACCAATAATTCTAACTATTCTATTTTTAAGATCATCAATGCCGAAATGATAATCATAGATATTTTTATTTTTATCCATATAGAGAGAGTTAATAGTAAAATCTCTTCGATTGCTATCTAGCTTTAAATCTTTAATAAATGTTATCTTTGCTGGTTTTCTTCTGTGTATGTACTCTTCTTCGCGTAGCGATGCAATATCAAGTGTCTCGTTAAGAAAATTGATTCTCACAAATCCGTACTTAATAAACTCTTTATTACAATCAGGAAAGATTTGGCAAAGCAAAGCTGGTGAAGCGGTTGTTGTTAAATCACAGTCAGAAGATTCTTTATTTAAAAGATAATCACGGACATATCCACCTACTAAATAGATTTGCTCATGATATTTTTCAACATGTTCCGTAAGTAATAAAAATTTTTCAAAATCCATAATCTCATTATATCATTAAAATAATGAAAAAACTTGTTGACTTTCATCAAAGATATCTTTATTATAATACTTGCACCGGGCATTTAGCTCAGCTGGGAGAGCATCTGTTTGACGTACAGAAGGTCGGGGGTTCGATCCCCTCAGTGCCCACCATTAAGAATGAAACTTCCCCCATTTCTTTGCCCATTAGGGTATGATAGAAATGGGGGTTTTTGTTATGAAATATACATTAAAAGAAAAGCTGCAGTACGTAAAGATGCATTTA
>CALVKD010000028.1 GCA_944332525.1 uncultured Bacilli bacterium
TTTCTTGTCAACGCTTAAAGATTGGTTAATTACCATTGGGGTTGTTGCTGGTGACATTATTTTAATCGTCATTATTTCGGAAATTGTTAAATAAATTCAAAATGATGAATCTAAAAAATAATAAATAAAAAATAGAAGTCGTGGGAAATATGAGCGCTGAAGAAATTTTAAATTTGATAATCGAATTTGTATCAAAATATTTTATCGTGGTTATTATTCTTGGCGCATTCGCATTTCTCTCGGCTTTTTTCGTTTTCTGGAATAACGCAATCAGATTTTTTAAATCCATTTCAAACGGGATTATCTGGATCTTAAAAATTCTTTGGTGGATTCTTAAAAATTTATTTATCTTAATTTTCAAAAAAATAATATTTGAATTTATTATTTTAAAATCAATAAAATTTATAAAAAATATTATCAGAAAATTCAAATTAAAAAGATCCAAATATAATATTCGACCGGTTAAATATCATTTTAATTTCATCGGTTTGATTTTTAATTACAAATTAAGAAAAGAACTTAAATATCGCTATAACGCAATTGAAGCTTGTGAGAGAACGCACGATTTAATAGATAAGAAATTTTCTTATATTACGATGATTGAAGCTTCTGTTGGTGGGGGAAAAACTTCCTTCATGAACGGCTATTCGCATTATCGCACTGTATTATTTAAAGAACGAATCGAAAAATTAATTGTCGATACTGAAACACATTTTAAAGATTTTTCGTTTCTGGAATTAAGAAAAATTATTCGTGATGAAGCAATTAAGGGATCTTCTGAAGCTGATGTTCTTTCCAGCGTTTATAAAAATAAAGCAATAAATGATAAATTCAATAATACGATTGTTTATTCAAATTATATTTCGCAAGAGCCAGCACCGGAAATTTTAAAATCTTATTGCGTCGCTTATCTTGCTGAATTAAGAAATAATTTTGTTCTTTCAAATTATCGATTATATAACAGAATCACAAATTCTTATAATTATGAAATTGATGATAATTTCTTAAATATCAAATCGGAAGAAGATCGAAAGAAATTCTATTTGCCGTCTTATTCGTTGATTGTTGAAGATGAAAAAGCTTTATCGCTTTATAAAAATACATCTGATTATCGAAAATTAAATGATTCGGGGGCGGACGTAACATTAAGATTATTTCGTCAATTAAGGAATGAAACAACCTATTACATCACAGCCACGCAAAATACATCAAGGCTTGCTGTTCTTTTTCGAGAACTCGCAAATTCTTATATTCAAATTCAAACATCGTCAATCGTTGGCAACCTTCCAAATTGGCAAAGGCGCCAAGATAAAAAAGAAAAGAAAATTTTTAAAAAGGCTATTAAAAAGGCAAAAAAGAAAGAAATTAAACGCGTTGGAGCTGGGGAAGAATGGTTACATCGCGAAAATAATTCTTTTAAAAAGAAACTTTTTAAACTATGGGACAAGCGAAAGCAAGTAACATCTTGCGGTTTCATTAAATACAAAATTTTAATTGCTTCAAAACTCGATGATTTAAAAGATCATTCAGAGAACGCAAGAAATGAAGAATTGACGTTAACATTTCCGCTTACATGGTGTTATGGCGTGTATCGAACTTGTGAATATTCGGATTTTTACGACTATTTATCAAAAGAAAGCGAGATAAAATCGCCGGATCAATTAAAGCAAATTACATCGCTTTATTCTGATAATGAATCCAAATTTAAATATATCTTAGCCACGAAAGAAGATACTGAATTATCTGATTATGCAAAGACAGTTAAAGCAAAAATGGAAATTCGCAAAAAGCTAAAAGAAGAAGCTAAAGCGCTAGAAAAAGAAGCTAAAGAACAAGCAAAAAAAGAAGCTGATGACAAGAAAGGAAAAGAAGAAAATGATATATCAGAACAAACAAAATAAATCATACTACTACAAATTTTCTTTAAATGGTCGTCAGTATCTAAAACGCGGTTTTACAAGCAAAAAGAAGGCGCTGACAGCTGAAAAGCAATTCAAAGATGAATTACTCGGAATTGATAAAAGCGGTTATCATCGATTGAATTTGACTTATTCACAAGGGCTTAATGAATTTAAAGATTTTTATTTTAAATCACAAAAAGAAACGACAGCAAAGGAAATCGCACGGGCGATTAACTCTTATTATATTAATTATTTTAAAGCCGATAGATTAATATATCAGCTTAACGCAAGCGACGCAGAAAAAGCATGGTCGAAGATTAATTCAGAAGCTATTTCGCCGGCAACAAAAAATAAAAAACTTGCCTTTTTAAAAAGATTCTTCCTATTTATTCAGAAAAAATATTCTTTCTATTATTCATCAATTTTTAATCTTCCAAAGTTTAAAGATTATAAAATTTCACGGGTAAAAAAGAAAAAATTAATCATCGAATTATCTGATCTTCAACAGCTGATTCAAAAAGCAAATTCAAAATATATGAAATTGGCTATATTAACGCTATTCATATATGGTTATCGGCTCGGCGAATTACTCGGATTAAAAGTCAATAGTTTTGACTTTAGAAATAAAACTGTTGAAAACTACATAAATATTACCTTCAAGACGGGCGACGGGGGATTTATCGAAGTTTCACCAAAAACAAAAAAAAGCGATCGCTTGCGAAGCTGTTCTGATGAATATTTAAATCTTGTTAGGGAACACATCAAATTAAATAATTTAAAATCTAATGACTTCATCTTCTTTTCATTAGCGAATCAATTTCATGAAGATCTTCATGATAAGCCGATTCATGAAAATACATTTAGAAGAATGCTTCAGCGACTGAATCCAAACATAACCCCGCATACATTAAGAAGATCTCTTGTTACTCATTTAACAGAACGCGGAGTTTCCATTAAAGAAATATCTAAATATATCGGTCATGAAAGTATAAGAACGACAGAATCATATTATCTTAAGCAATCCGACGAAAAGGCAAAAAAAATAAATAACGTAATCGATCAAATAATTAATGATCTAGAAAGGAATAGCGAAAAATGAAATTAATATTTGAAATTAATATCAGCTCTTCATCGATGTTGGATCAAAAGCAATTCGCATTTTTCAAGAATGCGAAACGCGCATTCTTTCAGACTGTCGATTTTTATTTAATCAAAAAAATAAATGGCGATGATCTTCCGAACATTAAATTCGATTTAGATTTAATCTTTGCTGATGATTTAGAAAAAGAAACATCAAGATTAAATTTAATTCACGAAAATTTAGAATATCTTTCTTCTGATCCAAAAGCTAAAGAAGAATATTCTAAAATCAAAGAATTAAGCTATTTAGAGATAATAAAGCGTGCAACATTAAATAATTCAATCGACAAACAAACATCGCTTCAAATGGCGTTATTTGTTTCTAATGGAGCGCCTTAGCAAATAAATAAAGGAGTTTTAAAAATGTATAAACAAATTGTCATCGATCCAGAGCAAAAGATTGTTTACATTCTGGAAATCATCAAAGCCAAAAGAAATATTAATCCGTCAGCTAAAAGAAAAGCTGATGAAATAATTATCGTTGGAATGAATTTTGAAAATTTTAAAAAGAGATATCCAGAACTTGCGAATCAAATAAAAGAAATCTCATAAAAGAAGGCTATATTATTTTAGGTTTAAAAGAGCTAAAATAGCGATAGTAAAGTTAAATGTAGATAGAAACGTGTATCAAAAAGGGCAACATGAAACAAAAAAATCCCATTGTCATGGGATTAAATAACGTAAATGGTGCCGTCTATCGGAATCGAACCAACAACCTATCGATTACAAGTCGATTGCTCTGCCAGTTGAGCTAAGACGGCGTTCGCTTTACTATAATATTAGAAATAAATAAAAAAATCAACTTATTTTTTATTTATTTTTAGAAAGATTTATTTATGATCACTTTACAGGTATTTTCCTTTCAAATTAATTTGTTCTCTCTAATAGCGTTTTTAGTCGGAATGCTCTCCGGAATGGCTATTTTATTTTTAATTTACCTATTTAATGCATTAATCAAACTTAATAAAGATGCTGTTAAACTCAATAACCGAATTCAAAATATTTCTAAAGAGGAAATTCAAAAAGTTATTAGCAATTATCAAGAAGCCTTCACTGATGAGAAAAAAAGAAGAGGCGAACTCCCGCTTGATTATTTTAAATCATCAATCGCAGATATGGTAAATTCAATAGCGAAAGAATTTTATCCCGATTCCAAAAGGCCATTAAGCGAATTAACGCTTAACGAGCTCATTTTACTAGATCATTACATAATAGATAAAATTGATAATCTCTTGTCTAAGCGCGGATTTAAATTATTTAGAAATTTAAAACTATCCACAATTTTAAAACTTATCGATGCGAAAACCAAAGTCGATGAAACCAAAGTAGTAAAAACTTATAAAAAATACAAATTGCAAAAAGTTGTTAATGTTTTAACTACCGCCATCAATTTTATTAATCCCTATCACTGGTTTAAAAAACTTGTCGTTAATCCATCCATAAATGCTTTAATAAATAAAATATGTTTAATTTGCTACTCTATCGTCGGAGAAGAGACCTATAACGTTTACTCAAAGCAGGCTTTTCTTAACGAAGATGACGAATTACAAAATTTATTAAAAGAAGCCGAAAAAGACTCAAGTGATATTGAAGAAAGAGGAATCATTGTTAACGATCAGAAATAGACTTCTTTTCTTCAACTATCGCAGCAATCTTATCCTCTTGATCAACTTTACTCAGATCAATTTTCCTTCTAATCCGATAATGAGAAATATTTTTAAAATATATTTTGACATATGTTGCAATAATTTTAGAAAACATATCCCTTTTTTCTTTATTTTTTAAAATCATCGATAAGGATTTAACAGCTAAAAATAATCTCCGATCGATATTTTTTAGCATATCGTGCACTGTAACAATTTTTGAATCATCAATCACTGAAAAAATTATATCGATAAATTCTTTTTTCTCCTCTGTGCTTAAAGCTTTTAAAAAGTCGTGCATGTTATATGATAAGAACACTGATGAAGAAGACAAATTTTTTACTTCAATGAATTCCGAGCCATTCAAATACCAATTATATGGGGAATGCTGAAATATAGAAAAGCTTCGAGCTTTAACAATTTTTGCTTTAACCTTACTTTCTAAAAGAATACCAATCATTGAATCAATCGGCATAATTTTTTTAATTTTCGTAGAAATAGCTTGATAAGATGGTACTTTATCAAGAGCTTCTCTGAATCCCGGGCCATCTAAGTCATAAATATTAATAATTCTTTTTTGAATATCATATGGAGCGTAGCAAGCAGAATGCACCGCTAATGCTCCGCCTTTAGAATGTCCGATAACCATTAAAGGTGATGAAGGAAAAAGCTGTCCTATCTCTTTTAAATAACGATCAGCTTCTAAATAAGAAGGTAAATAATCATTTATCGACATCATCAAATCTTCTTTCCAGCCGACTAATGATGAATCAGTCCCGCGGAAACAAACGCAGATAAGTCCGTTATCAAGGATAAAAGTAATAGCAAAAAACTGGATAGCTAATTCTTTATCAAATTTATTTTGAACGTAATTTAACCTGATGTTGCCGAATCTTTTGCTTTTCGCACATAAGAAAAAGAACTGCCTATCCTTGTTACCAGTTACTGTACCTTCAAGAAGATAATCAATTAATTCATTATCATTAAGATGTTCTAGAGTAACATCCTTGCCGTTACTTTCTAACGATGAAACTAAATCATTGAAATTAAGATAACTAAGCACACATAAACACGCAGCATCAACCTCTGAGAAAGGTTTTACTACAAAACTCTTCTCACCATATCGCTTTACGTAATCAAAAATCGTATACTGTTTCATAACTTTATTATTACATTGACTAAAAAAAGAATAAATAAAAAAAATTCTCCCGGCGAGTTATGTTGTGTTTGGGGATATTTATGAAGGGACACCGGAGAACTTTTTTCTAGGAAATAAATATTCTGTGATTATTATTTGAATATCATGGGGTATTTCCTATTACAAATGTATAATATATGCCTTTTTTAAACTCAATTTAAACTCTACTTAAACTAACTTTGAATTATATCTTTTCGAAATTCGACGATAAATGTCGTTCCTTTTCCGAGTTCGCTTTTAACATTTATCGAACCATTTAATAAACGGATAATTTTTCCAACGATAGTTAATCCAAGGCCGTTACCTTCTTTACTATGCGAAGTTTCCCCTTGGAAGAAACGATCAAAGATATGTTTAACAGTTTCCTCGCTCATTCCTTCTCCGTGATCGGTAATGGTAACTGCTATAACATCTGTGACTTTAAGTTTAATCTCAATCAAACCACCTGTTTCCGAAAATTTTATTGCATTAGATAAAATATTAATCCAAACTTGATCTAAAAGTTCACCATCAGATTTAACCATTACAGCATCTAAATCGATATCTAGTTCAATCTGTTTATTTTCAAACTTATCCGCTAATGTCAAAATACACGTTCTAATTTCTTCATCTAGACGGAAAGAATTCAATTCTAGTTTGACATTTTCATTATCAAGTTTTGAAATTTTTAAAGCATTAGAAACAAGCGTGGATAATTTATCGATTGATTGATTGATTTTGCTTAAACAAATTCTTTTTTCATCATCATTTAATAAAGAATTTTCAAGAATATTAACATTGCTGCGAATAACCGCTAAAGGAGCTTTAAATTCATGTGAGACATTTGCTACGAAATCATTAGAAAGCGTATCTACTTTTCCTAATTCTTCAACCATCTGATTAAAACTATTTAAAACGTTCTCTAATTCTGGAATTACTGATTTTCCCTCTATTCGAACAGAGAAATCACCTTCAGCTACGCGCTTAGATTTCGCAGATAATTCAACGAATTTCTTCAAAATCCTCTTACCGACAAAGTAAGAGAAAAAAGAAGATAATACTGCGGAAGCTAAATAAACAGAGACAATTGTGATAATGGTGGTTGAAGCAAATCCCCTAAGAAGCAACGGAGCTAATGGGGATAGTAAAATGAAGCATAAAATGATTGCTACCAAGATAAGCAGCACAAAAAAGAAGACGAAAATAAAGATTGAAAATCTTAAATATAAATAGGATTTTTTCTCTTTTTCATCCATTTTATTTTTTTACCGCCTTATAACCTAATCCGCGAATAGTAACAATATCAAAATCCGGATTATTTTTAAATTTATCGCGTAAGCGATTAATATGTGTATCAACAGTTCTTTCTTCAGAGTTAGAATCAATACCCCAGAATTCATCCATCAATTGAATTCTCGTAAAGATTTTATTTTCATAGGAAAGCAGTTTAAATAAGATTTGGAATTCCTTTTGAGGTAATTCAAAAACTTGTCCGTTTGTCGTTACAGTAAGAGAATCGCTATCGAGCGTTGTCGATTTAAAGGTTAGTTGATGGGCATTGGAAATCTTAGCCCGTCTAAACAAGGAATTAATTCTTAATTCAAGTTCGTTTAAATCTAACGGCTTAACCATATAATCATCAGCTCCGGAAGTAAATCCCGCTTCTTTATCTTTAAATTGATCTTTTGCCGAAATAATTAAAACTGGAGCTTTAATATTGTTTTCGCGTAATTCCTTAATAAAAGTAATCCCGTCCATACCCGGCATCATAATGTCGGTAACAATAACATCAACAGGATATTTTTCTAATTCATCTAAGGCATACTTCGGGGAATATGAGCAATAAACATCATAGCCTTTTTTTGTTAAGAAGACTTTTATTGCATCGCTTAAGGCTATATCATCTTCAACTAATAAAATTTTAAACATTTGCCGATACCTCCACCATTACCATAAAATATTTATTTTAACTAATTATTAACTCTTTTTACTGAGAAGATAAATATGGATAAACATAAAAATAAAATATCCGACAAAAAGCAGCAAAGAAATAATCATCGCAATTAGTAAATATTTCTTAACTTCTTGATTATCTTTAAAGAAAAAATAATTAAGAGCTAAAAAAGCGATAAGAATAATAACGAAAATCGCCATGACTATTTTGGTAATTTTACGATAAGTTTTAATCTTCTTGTTTATGTCCGTCATTTTTAATTTCTCTAAAAGTTAAATCAATGTTATTAAGAGTAACTATCATATTATCTGGAACGCTTTTAACTAAGAAAACATTGCCTCCGATAACACAGTTATTACCAATAATGGTTTCTCCGCCGAGAATCGCGGCATTCGCGTATATCGTTACATTATCTCCAATGGTCGGATGTCTTTTTTGACCTTTCAGCAATTGTCCTTTGCTTAAAGAAAGCGCACCGATGGTCACACCTTGATAAATTTTTACATGCTCACCGATAATTGCTGTTTCACCAATAACAATACCTGTGCCATGATCGATAAAAAAACTTTTACCTATTGTTGCTCCCGGATGAATATCAATTCCTGTTTTACTATGAGCCATTTCCGTTAAAAGGCGCGGCAAATAATAAATATTTCTTTTGTAAATTACATGGGCAATTCTGTAGATAAAAATTGCAAACAAACCTGGATATGTTAAAATAATTTCCGAAAAATCTTCCGCGGCTGGATCAGATAAATAAAAGGCTTTTAAATCGCTTTCTAAAACATCACCCAAAGAAACGATTTCCTCTAAAATCTCTTTAGCTAAAACTTCGCTTGAACGCGGATCATTTTTTAATATCAAAGCTTTTTTTATTTCTTTATTTAAAACTTGTTCGGCTTTTCTTAAAGTGTTATTTGCCCCGTTTCCATCTTCACAGGAAAAATAACCAGGATAAAAATAATCTCGGCAACAATGAATCAATTTTTTCATATTATCTCTGCAAGGCAAAGCTTTTTCGCCTTGAGACATTTTTAAAACGCATCTATTCATGTTAAAGCACCGAAAGATATCTTTCGCCGGTATCCGGCAATAATATTACGCATTCCCCATTTTTAATATTTTTTAATCCTTTTAAAGCTGCCATTAAAGCTCCGCCAGAAGAAATTCCGGCGAAAATAGCCTCTTGAGAAGCCAATAAACGCATACCTTCAAAAGCCTCTTCATTTTCAACTGTTAAAATCTTATCAACATATTGCTTATCAAATGTTTTAGGCACAAAATTAGCTCCAATACCTTGGATTTTATGGCTTCCAGCTTTACCTTGAGTTAAAAGAGGTGAAGAAGATGGTTCATAACCAATTATTTCAATATCTTTATTTTTTTCTTTAAAAAATTTTCCGCATCCAGAAATGGTTCCGCCTGTTCCAATACCGGCAATAAAATGGGTAATTGAAGGCAAATCATGATAAATTTCTGGAGCAGTTGTTTGGTAATGGGTTAATGGATTTATCATATTTTCAAACTGGGAAGGAACAAAGACTTTACCTAATGATTTTTTTAACTCTTCTTGCTTATCAAGTGAACCCTTCATTCCGTCTTTAGCATCAGTTAAAACAATTTCTCCTCCATAAGCCTTTATCATTTTTTGTCTTTCAATCGACATTGAAGAAGGCATAATGCAGATAAATCTTAAATGATAATAGCTGCACGCAAATGCTAAACCAATTCCGGTATTACCGCTAGTAGCCTCGATAACAACTGTATCTTTATCAATTAAACCTTGCTTTAATCCTTCTTTAAGCATCATTAAAGCAATTCTGGCCTTAACTGATCCAGACGGATTAAAAGATTCAACCTTAGCATAGAGATGATATGGAAGAGAAAACATCTTTTCAATATGATGCAAACGGACTAAAGGGGTATTACCAATAGTATCGAGAATTGAATCGTATAGCATTACTTAATAAGCTCCTTCATCGTCTTAACTAATTCAGATAATTTATTACAAACTGCTTCAAATGGCTTGCTGGTAGTTAAATCAACGCCGCCTTTTTTAACAATATCAACTGGATACATCGATCCGCCGAGCTTTAACATTTCAATATATTTTTCTTTTGCGCCTGGAATATTATTTTTGACGTTTTGATAAATTTCCATTGCCGCGGATAAACATGTCGCATATTGATAAACATAGAATGGAGAATTAAATAAGTGAGGAATATACGCCCAAACAAACTTCTTTAATGGTTCGGTCTCTAAGTCTATTCCGTAGTATTCAAGATATAATTCTTTCATAATATTACAAAGAGTTTCATATGTTAAACCTTCACCATTAAGAGCTTTTAAGTGAGCTTGATATTCAAAATCGGCAAATAAAGTTTGACGGTAGAACGTTGAAACAATCGAATCTATTTGCTGCTCAAGAGCTTGAATCTTTAATGTCTTATCATCGCTATTCTTTAATAAATAATCTAAGAGTGATTGTTCATTGAAAGTCGAAGCTATTTCAGCGACGAAAATAACATAATCTTTAGTTGCATAAGGCTGATTTTCTAAAGAATATAAGGTATGAATTGAATGTCCGCATTCATGGATTAACGTAAATAAACTATTTAGATCATCTGTATGATTAAGAAGAATATATGGGCCGTATCCTTGAATTTGTGATGAATAAGCACCAGAGCGCTTGCCATCGCGTGGATAAACGTCAACGTGTTCTTCTTTCATAGCGATTTTTGCATGGTTAACAAAATCTTCACCCATGACTTCAAGAACTTTTAAAACAGTATTATAAGCTTCTTCATAATCGTATTTAACATCGCTATGAGCCATTGTCAAAATTCTATCATAGGTATGGTATTCTTTTAAGTGGAAGAAATCTTTTCTTAAACGAATCCATTCTTTTAATGGTTCAGTATGTTTTCTAACTGTTTCGATTAATGATAAATAAACACTTTCTGGAATTTTATTGTGATCTAAAAATGTTTCCAAGATCGTCTTGTAATGACGATTTTTCATCATCGCAATATCTTTATCAATCACACCCTTATAAATGGCTGCAAAGGTATTCTTATGAGTTTCGTAATGTTCAAATAATGCCTCGAAAATCTTTTTTCTATCTTCTTGACTTTTTAAAGTTCCTAAATAATAAGTGTAATTATTTTTATTAATAGCTAAAATGCCTTCAGAAGTTTCGACATTTAATGTTTTATTATCGCTGTTTTCAAGCATTGCATAAAGGGAAGAAAAAGCTCCGGTAACAGTAGAATAGTTTGCAATAATTGCTTCTTCTTTAGCTGTTAGAACGTGGCTAGCTCCATCAAAAGTTTTTCTAATTGAGAATAAATATTCTTTAATGATTTCGTATTTTTTGCTCCATTCAACAAAATCTTCATATTTATTTTTAATAATTTCTTCATCAACGAAAGAAAGAGCAGAAACATAAGCCATATATAATGGTTGAAGTTTTCCCATCTCCATTTGAGCATTAAGATCTTTCTGATTTAAGTCAAAATTCATTGAAAGGCAAGCAAATAATTTTTCTAAAACTTGCTCTGTTTCTTTTTCTAAAGTGAAAAAAGCTGCGACATCTTCAGCATTATTTAATTTTCCCTGATATTTTTTTAATTCTTCAATTTTTGAATAGATAAATTCTTTATCTTTTTCAATTTCTTTATTAGAAGGATAAACTTCTTTTAAATTCCATTCTTTAATCATCGTTTTACCTCATATTTCTTTCTTAATATAATTATTATATCGAAAAACAATAAAAAAGTGATAAGGAAAAATCCCTATCACTTTATCAAGTCTATTTTTGTAAAGTAAATTCCATATATACCGGATTATGATCAGAATAAAGGAATTGATTATCAATATTTTTTACTAAATTTATTTCAATATTATCGGAAACTATAAATCCATCAACAACGCAGGTATAAGTCTCATCTTTAATATAAATCATATCTGCTCCGCGGCAGGTTGGAGCGTTATTATTTGCATCGGCAAAGCGATATCCTTCTGTCAAATCTTCATCGCTAATAAAAGCTAGCCATGATGGTACCTTTTGTGTGGTTTTAAAATAAGTAGATGAATCAGCGATATCGTGATTAAAATCACCCCCAGCAATAACATAGTTACCATTATCGCGTTCAGTTTTTAAAATCTCATTAAGCATAGCTATTTGTTTAGCCCGGTATACCCCACCTTCATCATAAGCTGATAAATGCAAATTAATTAAAACTAAATAATTTTCTTGTCCTTCAAGAGGCAGATAATTAACAGTTAAGCAGCGATCTAAATCAAAGAACTTTTCTAAAAATCCCTCCGAAATTGGTAAACTTCTTCTGATCGATGATTCAATATAATAACGACTTAAAGTTTCCGTTCCGGCCTCAACTGCGCCATGAGGATCAGTTAAAGGATAAAATAAGAATGGTGAATGGAAATTATTGGTAAAAATATTTCCGTATCGAGGGAAGGCTTCGACAATCATATTTGACTGATTGATATGATATGAACGCGTCGAATCAATATCCACTTCTTGAGTAAAATAAAAATCTGCATCTAAAGATTTCATTAATTCAATTGAACCTTCGGTATTTTTTAAAACGTCTTCTTTAGATAGTCCCTTCGCGTGCTCACCTTGAGTTTTTGTTCCGTCGAGCATCTCACCGGTATCCATAAAGAAAGTATAGTCCTGCTGATACGCTCCAAATCCAATATTATATGTTACAATTGAATATTTTTGTTCTGATTGGACTTTTTCATTTTGATCATTATTGATATTTAAAGCTAAATTATCTGCTATTCGGTAATAACTAGCCTGCATATAGATAACATATCCTCCGACAACAGCTATAATTAATACAACAATAGTCAATAAAATAATCAAAACGATTTTCCACCAGCTTAAACGTTTTTTTGTCATATGAAAATACCTCTAACGCAATCATAACACAAGGTCATGTTTCCCGCTAGAGGCACTCTTTACATTTTCTTTACAAACTCTAATGTTATTTATTTTTCTTTTGCTTTTTTAGCAATTTTTCTTGTTTTTTTGCTTGATATTTTCTTTCTTCCTCTTCAAAGGACAAGCCTTTCTTCTCGCAACGTATTCTAAGTTCATTAATACGTGCTTCTTCTGCTTCTAAATCGGCCTTTTCTTGTTCTAATCTGAGCTTTTCTTGAGGTTCTATCCAGATGCCGCCTTCAGCTAAAACTTTTTGCTTTTGTCTTTCGATAATTGTCTCATGGTCATTATCAATTTGCTTTTCAACATTCAATAATATCATTAATATCACCATAATTAAACCGGCTATTGCACCGAACCATAAAAAGAAGAAAGCAGTAACTGGTGAGTTTGCTACATTACTTGGATGGAATAATTTAAATATTGCTATTGCTAAGCCGTTTACAGTAGTTAAAATCGCTGTATAAACCGACATAGAAATTCCGTCAACTCTAAATCCAGCTTTAGCCTCAATATGATCAAGAACATCACTAAATAAAGCCATCATACAATAAGAAACCGGAATATTGCCAATACCTAAAAGGGTTTGTCCAATTAACACTACATAAAAGTTTGATGGAGCAATTCCGCAGATAACTGATCCAACAATAGAAAATAAAGCCCCGATAATAATGAAGGTCCGCTTACCAATTTTATTCGCTATCGGCCAAGCGATGAGCATTCCTAAAGCCAAAGGTATACCAGACACCAAAGCTAAGACAGACTGAACTAAAGAAGCATTCATCGTTATTCCAAAGACAACAACTTGTGAAAAATATTCTTGAGCATAAATACTAAACACATATCCGCCACGATATATAACCGACGATTGATAGAAGAGGTAAAATACCATGATAATCCACCAATATTTCTCTTTGGCAGCTGCTTTAAACTGTTTAGAAGTGGCAATCTTCTCTTCTTTAAGATTTAACATTATCGCTTCTTCAGTGATTCTTTCCCTAGTGAAATAATATTCCACTAAACAGCAAACAAAAGCGATTACGACAAAAATTGTCATAACGAGTCCCCATTTTTCTGAGGTGTTCATTGAAGAATTTTCGCCGTTAATCCATCCGAGAACTAATGGCATTAAAATTGAACCAATAAAGCCGTTTGCAGTAACAGCAGGAATATTAGCCACGACGGAAACTAAAGATCTCTGACGGGCATTTCTTGTTGATAGAGACACCATCAGATAATGGGCTGAACCATACATTGGATTAGCTATTGATTGAAATAAGTTAAATGTGATGGCAATATAGACCATTTTTCCAATAGCATTGATGTTCGGGACAAAGAACATTAATAATCCAGATACAAGAAGGACTGGAGCAGCTAAAAGAATATATGGACGAGCTTTGCCGTTTTTATCCTTAGTTTTACCAATGATAATACCCATAATAATATTGCCCAAAACCATTGGAATAACCGAGACAAGTGGTAGTAATGCAACAAAATTGGCATTAAGTGATAATGTGTCATAATACGACATGTAATAAAGAGAAATTACTGTCGTCATCATTAAAACGCCAAAAGGTCCAAGAAAATAACCAAAAATCATTTCTTTTAAACCAACATTGGCTGATTTTATTCTAGAATTAAATACTTTGCCATTAAACAATTTCATAATCATTACCTCAAAGAATAAAAACTCCCCAAGCAAACATTCTTGGGGAGCTAATAAATTTTACCTATTTACTATCTTCTAATTTGAAGAAATTAGTAACTAGTCCTCCGATAATGGAAAGGATTAAAAATATTAATGTCACCAATAATTCTGGATAATCTTCAGTAAACGAGTAATGGTTAGTGAATATATAACCTAAAACATCGACCCTATCACCGATAAACATCACTGTTCCAGCCATGGCTAATGTAACAAAAATAATCGGAGTTAGATTAATTGGATCTATTTTAATCTTAAATACTTTAAGAATTTCAACGATTAAAGGCAAGGCAATCGATAAAACGGAGAGTATGACCGTGATAATGGTCAGTTTATGTTCCTTGCCTCCATCTACCAAAAAGAAGATAAAGCCAATAATAAATAGCACATAACTAATAAAGAACAGATAAAAACCTGCACTTTTATTTTTGATATAGTTCTTAAGCATATTTACGCCTCCTCTTCTTCAGATGGCTTTTTGCCAATATCACTGCTCAAAACAGTTAATACAAGTCCGCCGGCAGCCAACACAGCAAAGGCGCTTCCTAGACCAATAAGTAAGCCTGGCCAGTATCTAATAATTTTAAAGGTAGCACCGGTTACTTGGTTAGAATTTGCATAGGTATATAATGTATAATGTATTGAATCGTATGCGCGTTCCATCAGTTTTAAATCACCGGATATTTGTTTAGCAACATCAGCAGTTCTCCAAAGAGCAGAAGTAGCTAACATACTCGTTCCGCCAGTTGACATAGAGGTAATCCAATCGAGATATGGTTGATACATAGCGTATGCCGCATCAGTCATATCTAATCCGGTAAAGTCCCATTCTTGTCTTAAAACAATGGTGTTAAGAGCTTCATTAGCAGCACCTGAATATAATCCCATTCTCGAATAGGAATTCATAACGCCACCAGCATAATTATTTTCACATGGCCCTTGGAAAGCCCGTAATTCATTTTCTCTGATTTGTTGCTCTGTTAAGAACTCAGCAATACCTTGACGATTGTTCTCAATATCATTGAAAGCAAAGTGCTTAAGAATAGCCACATTACCGAATTCTTTCATTCCTGAGGTAACTTCGCTGCAGATAAGATTTGCTAACATTGAATCTTCTGAATAATATTCATGGTTTCGTCCACCATAAGGTGTACGGTGAAGATTATTGCCTGGACCAAATTGAGTTGAATATCCACTCCAAAGCGAATCATTACCGAACATTTGTCCTTCTTTATTGGCTAAATCTTTATTGAAAGTAGCAGCAACTACCGGTGCGCATGGCATGTTAGCAAATGAATAACCATTATTCGGATCATTTGCTTCGACATAATACTTAGAATCTTCATTCATATTGAAATTAACTCCAAGTGTTGTATACATGCCGATTGGTCCGTCATATACGCCCCATTTATTGATACCAAAAGAAGTTAAATCATTGGTATTATTGTATTTTAAGATGATTGTCAAAGCGTCGACAAAATCCATCTGTAAGATAAATTCTTTCCATTTTGGATCATTGAAATCTAAGCCGACAAGTTCACTGATTTTGATACCTTTATCATTACCCCATTGATATTCAGAAGTATCTTCACCTGTTTTAACAGTATAGAATTTATTTTCTAAAATATCCGCCATTTCTGGAGTGATTTCAATACCTGAATCATATTCTTCTGGGAAAGTATTCCAGTCGCTTCTTGTTAAATAAGTAACGGCGTTTTCCTTGAAATAATTATAATCAGCATTTTCAAATTGATTAGAAACGCGAGTTCCATTTTTAGAATTCACATATGTATAATCATATCCGTCACCAGAATCAATAGCAATTTCTTGAGAAATAACTTTATTTTGGAAATCGTTATTAACGTAATCCATTCCGTCGTCAGCGGTCTTACCTTGATAAGCTAAGATATTATTTAAAGCATCATGGGCTCCGTTGCCGAGAGCAAAGTAATAATCACCAATATCAAGAACATAAGCGCCTTTTAAATCATCATAAACAATAGATGAATTATAAGAGGCCAAATATTGTCCTTCAAAAGTTAATTCAAGAACTTCACTAGCATCTGGTGCAAGTTCACTTGTTTTTTCAAAATCGACAAGTAATACAGCTGACTTTTCAACTCCATCGCGTTTATCGTTTTCTGTGTAAGGTGATTGCATATAGAGTTGGACAGCATGCTTGCCAGCAACATCACCTGTATTTGTAACTTTAACATAAGTAGTATACGTTTTATCTTCTGAATTATAAGTTAAAACCGGTGTATCAGTTGCTGTTCCTTCTTTATCAGCAACAAATTCCTCTGAGAATGTTGTATATGATAAGCCATACCCAAAAGAATAAGTAACTTCATCTTCATAATTCCAAGTAGTTCCATTAGTTACACCTTTGTTAACTTTAGCATTAGTACCCTCTGGATCGTTTACCGAATCATAATAACGAGTTTCATAATACTTATATCCGGTATAGATACCTTCTGCTTGAATTAAATAAGCATCAGCATATTTTTGAAATTCAGGCGAAATAGCTGAAGTGTAATTAGAAAATAAATAATTACCATAATTTTGAGCGGCAGCAGAATTAGCTGCATTTACGGCATAAGTATCGCTAAGCTGACCAGACGGATTGATATCGCCATGGATAATTTTAGCTACGCTCTCAAATCCTAACGAACCCGGATATCCACACCATAAAATAGCATCAACATTTTCATTATTAGCGTATTCATCAATTTCAATTGGTGAAGCTGTATTCAAAACGATAATCACTTTATTAAAACTCTTAATGGCTTCATCGAGCATAGCTTTTTCATTAACTGATAAAGCCATTCCTATTGGGCCTTCATGCCCATCAGCATCAGTAACTATAGTTTCTTTACTATAATCCGCTTCTTCCGCACTAGCTCTAGCGATTACGCAAATCGCGGCATCACCATAGCTAGAAAAAGATGAAGTAACAGAACTATTAAGGCTAACTTCTCCGGTATTATAACGTTCAAAGTCAGGGCTAGCACTTCTAGTGTTTCCTGCAGATTGATAATAATCAATCGCTGTTTGATTCAAACTATAATAATTAGATAAAGCACTCTCTAAAGAGATTTTTTCCGCCTTATCAGCGACATATGATGCAATATTTCCGCCATATAAAGGATAATGACTTGCTGTTCCTAGCAAAGTTATATTACTGGCATTTGTTAAAGGCAAAGTCCCATTATTTTTTAATAAAACTGTACCTTCAGCTGCAATCTGCTTAAGAGTATTATCTCTATCAGTAACGAAATCCGTTGTATTTTCATAAGGTGATTCATAAGTTTTTGCTTCTTCACCACTAGCTTGCGAAGAAACAAGTGGAGCAAATAATTGATCGGCTACTGTTTGGTAATTATTAGCAATTGTATAACCGGTAAAAACTCCTACTGATAAAACCGCAAAAACAGAAGTTAGGCCATGCCAAAGAAAGTTAAGTTTCTTAAGCTTTTTCATTTTTTTCTCCTATATTAAGCGTTTTCGATGCTAATAATTTTTAATGTTTCTTCATCAACTGTAACCTTTTGAGCTACTGGTGCAGGCTGTCCTTCTTCATCTTGTGAAGCAACAACGAACATTGAATTAAACCAATAATTAATGGAAGAATCCTCAGCAAATGTAGTTTCAGCCATGTCAACGTGATCAATAGCCATTACTTTTGTTAATCCTTCATTTGAATCAAGAACAATACTATTATCAACCATACTGACATATACAGTTGCACCATCTTGTACTTTTTCCATATAAGTAACACCATTAGCGTCCGACCAAATTGGATATCCATCTGGATCAATTTCTTGTTCTGTTTCACTATAAACTACTTTTGAAGTGACACCTGCTGCTGCAGTTTCCTCACCAGGATATATTAATTTAAAACTATCGAGGTATGAAACATACATATCTGAAATAAACCAAAGACGAGATCCATCTGTTGGAACGTCTAAAGTATAAACTCCGGCTTCTGTAGAAGTATAAGTGCCCTTAAATGTAATTTTTAAATCAAAGCCAGTATCTTTAGCACCAGCTTGATATGCTTCTTTTACAAAAGTATAATTACCATTATCTAAAGTAAGAGAAACTTCAGTGATAGGGCTTTGAGTTCCTAATAACATTCCAGCATAGAGATGTGATGAAATATTACTAGCATACTCTTCGTTATAATAGTCTGAATCAAGATCAGAAGAAGCGCCACCGATATAAGTGACTGGTTGACTACCTCCTCCACATGCAACCAAAGTTGCAGCACCAGTTAAAAGAAGTACTGGTAAAATCATTAATTTGTGTGTCTTTTTCATTTTAGTTACCCTCCGTTAAGTAAAATCTATTCTCAATACGAGTTATAGATACAAGACACAAAGATTTTATTTTTTTACCATTTTTATGTCAATCGAATATGAAAGCCCTTTCAGGTAAAATAGACAAAAACGCCTTTTTGTTACAAAAAAAGCGGATTACCCGCTTTTAATTATTTTCTTTAAAAATCTATTTTTTCTAAACAAATTAATTTTTCTTTATTATTGCTAAATCTAATTAACGCCTTTTGATTAATTAAGTCAAAACCAATAATTTGACAATTAGACCCAGAAACTTCGATTTCATATATATTATTAATAGAACTTTTTTTCTTAATTAATATTTCAAAAAATTTAATTAAATTTCTATTAGGAAAGGATTCTGCCCCTCCGGGATAAGCGGTACTTAAGGAAGATATTAAAACCGCTTCATCAATGCTTTCGTAGTCAGATATATTTTTTGCATTAACAAATGTATGCAAGTAGCTACCCATCAAGGCATCACCTGCCCCAGTAGTGTCAACAATCGATGATAATTTCAAAGGATTACGCGATGTTAAAAGTTTATCGCCAATTGATAACTGAACAAGATTTTTACCATCGGAACGCAAATAATAAATTTTTTTATCAATTTGATTTTCTAAAATGAAATCTTCATCGCCAGAATATTTAATTAAATCAAATTGTTTCAAAAACTTATGATAAATTCTTTTGGCATCTAAAACAGAATTAAATATCTGCGCGCGATAATTGACATCAAACGAAACTTTTATCCCCTTTTTATGAGCTTTTATTAATAGCTGTCTTAAAAAATTACGTCCGTTTCCTTCCGAGAGAAGAAAAGATCCGACATGGATATGATTAGCTTTGTCAACAATTTCATCAATCGCATTAAAATCTAAACACTGATCAACCTTATCTTCACGATGAAAGAAAAAATGTCTTTCTTTATTTTCAGTAAAAGTAACTTCGCTATAAGTTGTCTTTTTATTAGGTATTTGATCAATTTTTAAATAATCAAAATTTTGTTTTTTTGCAAAAGCGATGAGTTCCTTACCTAAATCATCATCGCCAACAACTCCATAGAAACCGACTTCATCACCTAATTTTTTTAAAAAGGTCGCACAATTTAACGGTGCTCCTCCAGGATGATAGATAGTATTATCACCCTTAACAATATCCATTAATATTTCACCAATTACGATAACCATAATTAAAATTTATAAATATAATCATTCTTTCTTGGTTTCGCAGCGACTGCTCCATCAGGATAACCAATAGCTAATGCTCCAACACCGGTATAATTGCCTTCAATTCCCCATTTATGCAATAAAGATTTACCTTTTTCCGAATCAAACATTTCTTTTTCTCTATGTATCCAGCAACTACCAAGTCCGAGTGAATGAGCAGCTAACATCATATTTTCTAGTACGCAAGAGCCATCCTCAACTTTAGTATGGACATCACTAGATGCTAAAACTAAGGCAATCACATCTGCTCCATAATATGGATCTCCATTGATACCCATAATTTCTGCATTCATTTCTCTAAGAGTCTTTTTATCTTCTGGATTTCTCACAGCAATAATTATTGGTGATTGTCTACCTCTACCTGTAGGAGCATAGGTTCCCGCTTCTAAGATTAAATCTAGTTTATCTTCTTCCACTGGCTTATTTAAAAATTTTCTAACGCTTCTTCTAGTTAAAATATTATCAATAACTGCATTTTTCATAAATTATCATCTCCTTTCTAATATTCTATTACAAACAAAGGAACATGATTTATTTTTCTTTTTCAATCTTTAGGAATTGTCTTAATTTCTCGCTTTGAGGATTATTAAAAATATGTTCTGGTGTTCCCTCCTCAACAACTTCTCCGTCTTCCATAAATATGACATGATTAGAAACGTTTCTAGCAAAATCCATCTCATGGGTAACCACAATCATAGTAATACCTTCAGAAGCAAGTTTTTTCATAACATCTAAAACTTCTTTCACCATCACTGGGTCTAAAGCTGATGTTGGTTCATCAAATAAAATAATACTCGGATTCATCGCAAGAGCACGTGCAATAGCAACTCTTTGCTTTTGTCCTCCAGAAATTTGATTTATCGAAAAAGTAGCACGCTCTTCTAGTCCAACTTCTTTAAGACATTTCATAGCGATTTCTTCTGCCTCTTTCTTGCTTCTTTTTAAAATTTTTCTTTGAGCAAAAACAACATTTTGTAAAACGTTCATATTATTAAACAGATTAAATGATTGAAACACCATAATCATATCTCTGCGAATTTGATTAATATTTCGCGTTTTAATTTCTTTAAGTTTTTGTTTAGCCTTTTTAACATTTTCCGCATCTTTAGATGTTTTTATTAATTCTTTTAACTCTTTTATTTGTTGATCTCTAGTTTCTTTATTAACTCCGATACCTTGAAAATAAATATTTCCTCCAGATGGGATTTCTAATAAATTAAGGCACCTAAGAAATGTCGATTTTCCAGACCCAGAAGGACCAATAATTGAAACAATATCACCTTTATAAACATCTAAAGAAATATCTTTTAAAACAGAAGTAGTATCAAAGTCTTTTTTCAAATGTTCAACATGCAACAATAACTCTTTATTCATGCTCTATACCCTTCCTTTCTGAAAATGTCTACTTAGAAAAAATGGTCTTTTAATAATTTTTTCTTTATTCATTTTCATTTCAATCAACTTAAATATCAACGAGAAGATAAATGTTAAAAGTAAATATATAACCGCGGTGATAATATAAACGCCAATAGCGTTATATGTATTATTAATAATAATTCTTGACCATCCATATAACTCTGTTAAACCAATAACATTTAAAACCGAACTATCTTTAATATTGACAATAAATTCATTTCCAATCGACAGCAAAGAATTTTTCAGCGCTTGAGGTAAAATAATGGATTTCATAGTTTGAAAATGGGTTAATCCAAGGCTTCTACCACCTTCGAGCTGACCTTTATCAACTGAAGATATTCCTCCGCGAATAATCTCTCCAATATAAGCTCCAGTATTTAAAATAATAACAATACATCCGCAATAGAAATATCCGTTAAAAATAACATTATTACCCATATTCACCCAATCAACAGGTATTATTAATGGTATGGCTAAAAAGAAGATCATGCCCTGAATCATCATTGGAGTCCCGCGGAAAATCAAAATATAAATATAGGCAATTGCATTAGCTATTTTCTTACAAATTTTAATAAAAATATTATCATTTTGTGAAATAGTTAAGGTTCGACAAACACCTAAAAGTAAACCGATAATTACCCCTCCAATAGTGCCAGCGATAGCTAAAAATAACGTCGTCGCTATCCCATACCCAAACTGAAGAGAATACTCATTAATAATGTCAAAAACACTATTTGAAGAAGCTTCACCTTCAATTGCCGCCCACGGCAAAAGAGCATCCCATTCCATTTTTTGAACAAGCAATGTCATGTTTAATTCTTCAGCGATTATTTTAGCTATTTCAATATCATAGCCTTCAACATATTGATTAGATAATCCTGAAATTGGATAAGTATAATTATTAGGAGAAGTCTCTGTCCAATTAAAAGAAGGATAATTGCATTCTAACCCGACAATAATAGTTCCATTACTTCCAACAATTTCACTTTGAATATTATCGATTGGCTCATTATTGTTTGAATTAAATGCAACCATTTCCGTCATGATTTCATTTCGCTTTTCTGCAGATATATTAGCTAAAACAGAATTAACAGATTCTTTGAACTCATCGTTTCCTTTTCCAATACCAATAGATACTTTTAATTCGTTAAGCAAATCGCCAAGAATATTTTTATCAATGTGGATTAACATTAAATCAGCATTTCCACCGACATAAGATTGAGCAACAGGTAATTCAGCAGTAAAGCCAAATGCTGCGCCATTAGTAACATTAAGCGCTGCCGTAGTAAACGAATCAACAGCATTCATTTTCTTAGCATTGAACTTTTCTACAAAGACATCAATCATGTCATAAGTTATAGTACCTGTTTGCGAAATTAGATTTTGACCATTTAAAATACTTGTTAGTTCTTCTTCGCTATAGATATGCTCATCGCTTAAAGAACTATCTTTTCTTACTACTAATACTAATTCGCTTTCATAATAATAATCAGTAAAATCAATTGATTCTCTTCTTTCCTCTGTATCCGTCATACCGGCGATAATTAAGCGATAGGTTTGATCACTTGAATCACCGCATGAAGCAAGAAACAAACAAGAAGTGAACATCATAAAGAAACAAATAAAAAATTTAATTGCTCTGCTTTTCATGTAAGCCTCCCTAAAATAAAAGATTGCATCATTACCGATGCAACCCTGAAAAAGTAAGCTCACACCGATAGCGCCTCTAGAAGAATTTCTAGGAGTCTATAGGGATATTGTCCCATAGCCCAATCAATGCTTATGCCTAAACATTGTTTCGGCAGCCTTGCCTTTCACTTGTTTCATTAGATGCCTCTTCCGCAAGTTACTCTTATAGGCTGCGCCTCTATCAATCTTTGTAAATAAAATATCGGTTTACGCTTTCTATGTCAACTGAAAAATATCTTTTTTTAAATCTTATAAAACACTTTTCCCAAACTATCTTTAATTAATAAATTAGCTCGATAATCAAAATGTGTTGCTTGAGCATTTATCAAAACCAGTTTATCGCCTTGATAAAAATCCACAAGTGATGCGGCAGGATAAACCGTCAAAGACGTTCCTCCAACAATGAGCATATCGCATGAAGCTATTAAATAAATTGCTTCACGTAAGAGAAAATTACTAAGCGATTCTCCGTACATAACCACATCTGGCCGAATAAATCCGCCGCAAGAGCAATAAGGAATACCCTCTTGCGACATAATCTCTTCGTATGAATATTTTTTATGACATTTAACGCAGTAATAACGATGCGCATTGCCATGGAGTTGATACACGTTTTTAGATCCTGCTAACTGATGAAGATTATCAATATTTTGAGTAATGATGGCTTTAACTTTACCTTCTTTTTCAAGTTCAGCCAAACGATAATGGGTAATATTTGGTTTAACCTCACTATTTTTATTAAATTGGCGAAAAAATTCATAAAATTCTTTAGGATGTGAAAAAAGAAAATCATGCGATAAAATCGTCTCAACTGGTATATCTCTTTTCTGTTTATAAAGGCCGTTATCACCGCGAAAATCTGGTATGCCACTTTCCGTTGATACTCCGGCTCCTCCTAAAAAAATAATATTATTAGAACTTTTAATCCATGTTTTTAAGATTTCTGTTTTTTCATCAAATGATTTGTCTTCAATCATAATTATAACCTCTTTTATGAATATTATAAATTAAAGCAGGGATGACCTTCCCTGCTTAGATTATTTTTCCATTTGATAATTTAAATACTCAATATCCAAATCATCGGCATGACTAGAAATTTCATCAAAAGCTTCTTTTAATAATCTTTTGGTTTCATCATATTTTTTTTCATCAAGCTTACCGCTTTTTTTGCTATATTCAACAGCCGCGGCTAAAAAGGCAAAAGCCATCAACAAATCTTTTACATCTTTTTTGTCTTTCAATGGTTTAAATGATGTATCTTTGTGTATTTCCTTTAAGATACTAATACAATTATTACTAACTTGATAACCCATAATTATTAATTATTCTCCTTTAATTGATTTAATCGTATCGAATAATTAACAACTTGACAACATATTAAAATAAAGAGATCTTGTTGTTTGATCTCTTTATTTTTTAATTAGTTATTTTTCATTACTTTTTTTTATTCTATTTTCCAATGAAGCAATTATTTTATTTTTTTCTTCCAATTGATTTTGCAAAGATTTTATTTCTTCTTCAAGTTGTTTTTTGTTCTTTTGCTTAGGTTTTACTATTACTGGTTTATCATCAACTACAATTCCATTATCTGTTACCTTTTTTCTCTTAGGAATGTAGGTCCAAACAAATAGAAATACTGGCAATCCGAAGAAAATAATATTTAATAAGACAACTAAGATAACCCACCAGTTAAATCCTTTGGTAATTGCTTTTGGATCAGAAATTTCAACACTATATTCATTATCAACTTCTTCAGTCTTTGCGCGGTAATAGGTATTGCACATTGTATAAACCATAGACTTAGCAGATGAACGTGCAAGATTCATATCTACTGTATCAGAAGTTGAAATTGTACCATATTTTCCCGCTTGACCATAGTTTGGATTTAATTGCAAATTCAATCCAGCTCTAATACCATTTCTTAATACCATGTTAGAATCATCACCGCTATCATAATCAGTAACAACGACACCCTTAAATCCGAATTCTGTGCGTAAGATACCATCTATCATTGCTTGATTAGATCCTGACCAAGTAGCACCAATTTTATTAAATGATACCATGACAGCATTAGCACCGCCTTTTTTAATGGCAATTTCAAATGGTTTAAGATAATTTTCTCTAAGATTTTGCTCTGTGCACCAAACTCTTTGATTTGTCCAAGGTGAGGAATCATATAAAGCTAAGTGTTTAATATAAGAATAAACTCCATTAGAAGCTGCTCCTTTAATGAAACTAGCAGCTAAATAGCCACTTAAAACGCCATCTTCACTATAGTATTCGTAATTTCTTCCATTTAATGCTTCTCTATGGAGATTTACACCTGGAGCATAAATGCCACTAATACCAAAGTTTTGACCATCCATACCGATAATTTGACCAGCTTGTGAGAGCAATTCTTTATTCCAAGTTTGACCAGTAAGATTTTCGCATGGCAAAGCAGTCATATTTGAACCAGGAGTATTTGGAGAAAGATTTGTCCTATTAAAACCTGAAGGACCATCGTATTCAAGATTCACTGGTTTCCCAATACTTTCAGCAGCACGAGAACCATAACCACCATCTTCAACTAATCTCTTAAGTTCTGTAGGTGTTAGTTGATTTAAAAAGTCATCCCAAATCGAATCATTATAATTGGCTGGGTTGCCTAATTGCATCATTAATTCATCATTATATTTTAATTTTGCACCTTCTTTTTCACCAGTAAATTCTTCATAACTAGCAAAGCTTCCATCATCTTTTGTTACTAAACGTAAATTGCTTTCAACACCAGTAACTGGCATATTCTCAAAAACGTAATCATCATAATAATAAATTGAATATGCCGACATAACAGCTGATGATGGTGCTTCTTCTCTCTCACGCGGCATCGTAGCTTCAAAATTACTTCTTGATAAATATGTCCAATCAACATCTAATGATGAACCATCTAATGGACATTCACCATAAGCTGTATAGCCGGTAAATCTATTTTTAATTCTGCCACCAGATACTGGATCTTTACGATAACGGAAAGCAACATCATCGACAGTATATGTTAACGTATTATTTTCCATTTCTTTCAAATGATGAGAATCAGTCATTAACTTCAATTGATATTCACCAATATCGACTTCCCAACCTGTCATACCATTATCATTTTTATCATAACAATCGTAAGAAGCTAAATCATATGGTTTCACTGTGAATGAAATAACAGAAGATTGTCCTGGTTCTAGTAAAGGAGTTTTACCAAAATCAAGTAAATTGACTTCAGCTTTTTCAATTTGTCCATCATAATACGGAGCAGTATAATAGAGTTCTACAACATCTTTACCAGCTACTGCACCGGTATTAGTAACACGAACATCAAATTTTATTTCAGAAGTACTAGTTAGTGCACTATTTTCTGGTAAGCTAAGATTTTCAACTTCCCAAGAGAAAGAAGTATAACTTAATCCATGACCGAAAGGATATTGAACAACAGCATCATATCCATTTTTTTCATATGGAGTACCACCAAATTTGACTTTATTATCAAAATAACCCTCTGCATCAGCAGTTTCATAAAATTTATATCCTAAATAAATATCTTCAGCATACACAATATCATTTGATAATGGATTTACACGGCTTATTTCGTTTTCCTTAGGATCATACAAAACTGTATCAGCTAATTTTCCGCTAGGATTGACCTCGCCTGTTAAAATTTTACCAATAGCAGTCGCACCAGATTGTCCCATATATCCAACGTTCATTGCAGCTCCAATTTTACCATATGTTGCTTCGTCATCGATGAAGCTCATATCCATAATTGAACCGGTATTAAAGACAACGATAACATTATCGAAATTACTTGTAACCATTTTAATCAATGATATTTCTTCAGTTGAAATTTCATTGAATGATCGTGTTTCATCTGTAGGTAAATCATGTTTATATTGAACATCATATAATCTTCCAATATATTCACCGCTGTAACGCGATAATACTATTACTGCAGTATCTGAGAATGTACGAGCCCGGCCAACAACATCATCTGGAAATGCTGTTGCAGTAACAGGCTCCTTTAATTTTGTGCTGTAACGATTATTCCAATTGCTTGTTTCACCCCAGTCAGCATCTTCATCAGTACACCAGTCTTCATAGATTTTTATTATTTCTTCGTTGTATTCAAATCCTGCTTCTTTTAACCCTTCCAAAAATGTAACTTTATTATCTGGGTAAATATATGATCTGCCTGAACCATTACCAGTATAAAGGAACCCGGAATCAGTAGCACCCCAACCAAAGACATTTATCTTTCTTTTATCATTGGCTAAAGGAAGCGTTGGTTTACCTTCCTTATTTAAGTCGTTTTTTAATAAAACAACACCTTCATTTGCTAATTTTCTGACAACTTCATCACCATTTTTTGCTGCTTCCTCAACATTATTACTTCCAGAAGAAATTTGTTCAGCTGTGTTAAAAAAGTTTGAAATTGGTCCAGCATATTTAACAGCGAAATAGTCACCTACAATTATTGAAGGAAATAAAACTGCTGCCAAAGCAATTCCCGTTATTTGAATCGGTTTTAATTTAAATTTCTTTTTCATTAGACTTTTTTCTCCCTAAAATATGATATCAATCTTGTCAATATTGGCAGATCTCATCGAATTATCATTTGTATCTTTAATTTTACCAATACATTCCAAGGAAATTTTATTATAACCCTCTATTAAGTTTATAGTTGCAATATTATTTTCAGTCCAAAGGAACCAAATACTTTCGTTACCGATAGCCTCACGACCTTTAATAATAACATCATCACCAACAGTTATTTCTTGATCATTAACAGTCAATTTAAAGATTTTGTTAAATTGAGAATCATAAGTTCCAACTTTTCCTTCGCTTCCTGGATAACGATCTAATGATGCCGCGGTAAGAACAAGTTGACATCCTTCAGTAGCAACATCGCTATATGCATAGAAATCGATTTTAGAACCAGTGGTTATACTTTCAATGCAAGTAGCACCATTCGCATCAGTTTTAATTTTCGAATCATCTTCTGCTCTTGTGATGATTGTATAATTATCTTTTTCACCTGTGATATTATCTTGGTAAATATCTTCCGCTTCAATAGTGTATCCATTGAAAATTTCAATGGTAAATTCTGCATATTTAACAATATCATTAGAAGTGATTTCTGCTCTCAATGTCAATTTTCCATTAGGATATGTTCCATTGAGGATAGTATCATTCGTATAAATGTTTCCTTCACTATCTTTAACAACATAATTTTGAGCATTCTCGTATACATAACCATTTTCATACGTTGCTTTAACCTCGAGTCCAGTTAAATTTAAACGACTGCCCTTAGCATATTTTGTAGTATTAGGCATTGAAGTAATTTCGACAGATGAGACTTCTGGAATTGTCAAATCTATTTTTTGAGACCAGGTATAGTTTTTATACTTCAAAGTAATTTCGTCATCCACAGGAGATAAAGGTCCATTAGGTTCAAAGGAAAAGTTACTATCACTAGGAGTGATATTCGTGTCACCTTGGTATCCGTTGCGGTAATTTACATTAAACTTTAATCCTGACGGATCAAAAGTTTCACCAATTTCATATTGCAATTTGCTTGGTTCTGAAACAATATCAACAGAAGTGACATAATCGCCAGTATCGGTTTCACCATCATTCATTCTAACTTCTAATTTATCAATATTAGGAGTTCTTCCATAACCATCATCACCAGCCTGTGTACCGATACATTCTAATTTCACTTTATTGAATCCAGGATGTATATCAATACTTCCTAAAGGAGCATCTGCCCAGTTTGTCCACTTAGTTGTTGCGCTGCCAGCAGCAGGATATGCTTTACCAGGAATGATAACATCATCTCCTACCCATACTTCTTGATTTTCTTCACCATAATATAATTTGAAGAGTTGATTGAAGTTCATATCATCCATTTTTGATTCTGCATTGTTTGTTCTAGTGGACGATGCAATTAAGACAAGATCAGCATTTTTAATTTCTATATCAGAATATATATAGAACTCAATTGACATTCCTTTATTAATATCGCCAATATATCCTGTTCCAGTAAATGTGCTATCTGTTTTAACAACAGAATTTGCTCCATCATTAGGGTCTAATGATAAATTATTTCCAGTAATAACTGTATAACTATGGTCTACTGGTTGTTCTCCGTCAATATATATATCCTCAGCTTGTACAGTGATGCCAGAAAATACAGTGATAGTAAATGAATCACTCATTGTTGTATCGCCAGCAGTGACATTAACAAATAATTCAATTTCTCCAGGCTTATCTAAGACTTTTCCCTGTTCATATGGATTTCCATCTTTATCGGTAACAGTATAGATAGTTTCATTGTCAACGTATCCTTCTTCATAGTCAGCTCCAACTGTTAATCCGGTTAAATCTAATGAATCACCTAGTTCATATGATTTAATATCTGGCTCGCGAATAATTTCTATTCCAAGCAATGTTTTTGGTTCAACAATGATATCAATATCGAATGAAAATCCTTCAAATGTCATTGTTACCTTTGTAACATCTTCAGTTAATGGGCCATTAGGTGACCAACCATCACAATCTCCACCAGTAAGGCCTTCTTCAACAAATCCATTTTCATAATAAGCCGTAAATACTAATCCAGATGATTTAAATTTTTCGCCAGCTTTATATGTTGTTTTTGTTGGCATACTTTCAATTTCAATTCTTTCAACAGTATCTCCCGTCTGAGGAGCAGTTGAAACACTAATTGATGGACGTGAACTACTTGTTGTATTTCCACCACAAGCAGTAACCCCTGCAATAGTCAATAATGAAGTTAAGACTATTAACAATTTTCTATTTTTCATAATTTCCTTTCCGTTCAAAAAACCGAACTTCTGCCTTTTAAGCATTTAATAATATTAAATAATTGTGCTAATTGGAAGGGGTTACATGTTTCGCAAAAGTGCAATTATTTTTCGTAATTCTATTTTGACTCTTCCACAAAAAATAATAAAAATCAACAGCCGCATGCTTCATTACAAATCGGAACAGGCGACGGCAATTGGTCAAGGTTGCCTACAACTACAGCTAAAACACATGATAAAAGACAATATATTTATTTAAAGAATCCATCCAAAGATGGTAAGCAAATAAAAATGCGGAGAAGAATTATAACCGGTAGCATCAACAAAAGACTAAATAGAGCAAAAAATAGGCCTAAATTAGAAGCTTCTGATATGAAGAAAATTAAAGCCTTTATTAATAAAGAGCTTGAAAAAAACAAATAAAAAAGCAAGTCACTGCTTCTATTAGGCGCAAAATCCTATCACTAGGACCGCCACAAACGGCTAGCATCTCGATATAAATTAATATATCGCGCTTCACAGATGACTTGCATATAAATATTAATTTAAATTCTTAAAATTATCAACATTAAAACAAAAAAAGCAAGTCACTGCTTCTATTAGGCGCCATTATCTCACATTGTGAGACCGCCAGGAACGGCTAGCATCTCGATATAAATTAATATATCGCGCTTTACAGATGACTTGCATATAAATATTAATTTAAATTATTAAAATAATCAACATTAAAACAAAAAAGCAAGTCACCGGATTTATTAGGCGCCATTATCTCACATCGTGAGACCGCCAGGAACAACATAGCATTTCGATATAAGTTAATATATCGCGCTCCCCAAAATGACTTGCATATAAATACTAATGCAATCTATCAAAATTATCAATATAATAAAAAGCAAATTCCCATCATTATTAGGCGCCATTATCTTACTTCTAAGACCGCCAGGAACAACATAGCATTTCGATATAAACTAATATATCGCGCTCTCAAGGAACTTGCGCATTAATATTAACATAATAAATTGCACTTATCAACATTCATAAAAAAAGCAAGTCATCGGATCTATTAGGTGCCATTATCTCACGTTGTGAGACCACCAGGAACGTGTAGCATTTCGATATAAGTTAATATATCGCGCTCCCCAAAATGACTTGCACATAAATATTACTTTATTTTATTAAAATAATCAATTAATAAATATTTGTAAAATTCAAATAGCATCAGAATTAATAATAAGCGATTATAAATTCAATAAAATATGTAAAAAATATTAGACCACTACATAAAAAATCTATTATCAAGAAGAGGTTCTGGATAAGCAAGAGTTTTATTTTGATGCTTCAACAAGTAACAATAAAAATCAAAAGCCGCATGCCTCTTTGCAAATTGGAACAGGCGACGGCAATTGGTCAAGGTTGCCTACAACTACAGCTAAAACACATGATAAAAGCCAATATATTTATTTAAAGAATCCATCCAAAGAAGGCAAGCAAATAAAAATGAGAAGGCATATTTTTACTGGAAGCACAAGAACTAGACTAAACAAAGCCAAAAATAGGCCTAAGTTAGAATATTCTGATATGAAGAAAATTAAAGCTTTTATTAATAAAGAGCTTGAAAAAAACAAATAAAAAAAGCAAGTCACCGGATCTATTAGGCGCAAAATCCTATTTCTAGGACCGCCACAAACGTCTAGCATTTCGATATAAATTAATATATCGCGCTCCCCAAAATGACTTGCACATAAATATTAGCTTAATTCAATTAATTAATCAAGCAAAAAACGAAAGGAGGATAATAAGCATGCCAATTTATTCATATAACGGCAAACGCGGAAAGAGTTATTTTTTCAAATTTGGTATAAATGGAGCCTATTACCTCCGCCGGGGATTTAAGACAAAAAAAGCAGCTTTAGAAGCCGAAAAAGATTTTAAAAATAAATTACTCGGCGATTGTGATCCTTGGAAAGTCATAGTAAGGCTAAAGTTTAAAGATATCGTTAATAAATATGTTGAGTATTGTTTTTCTACAATGAAAATAACAACCGCCAGCGACATTAAAAGACAAGCCTCATCATTTTATTTAAAAGCTTTTAATCCTGAAAAATATCTCTATCAAATGACTCCAGCAGATGCAAATAAAGCATGGAAATATATCCAAACTCTCAAAATCAATGAAACTACCAAAAATAAAAAGCTTAGAAGTGTTAAACAGCTCTTTACATGGGTAAGAGATACATATGGCTATTATTACGCAGCTATCTATACTTTGCCAAACTTTAAAGATTATCAGATCAAGAGAGTTAAACAAAAAAAGGATATTTTAGAAGTTGGTGAACTCATCCAGATATTAAGACGGGCTAGCCCTTATTATTACTTAGCTATCTTGACAATGTATATTTATGGCTACCGCCTCGGGGAACTGCTAGGCTTAAAGGTCGATAGCATCGACTTTAATAAGAGAACCATCGAGAACTATCAAAGCATATCCTTTAAAACTGGACAAGGATATTTTATAGCTACAACACCAAAGACCAAAAAAAGCGATAGGGTAAGAAGCTGCTCCGATGAATATCTAAAATTACTAAGGCAACATATAAATCGCTACCAACTAGGGCCTAAAGACTTTCTTTTCTTCAATATGCAAACGATGATCCACGGCGATATCAAAAATCAACCAATGCATGAAAACACTTTTAGAAGAGCTTTAAAGAATATTGAGCCAACGCTTAACCCGCATATGCTCAGAAGGTCAGTAGTTACTCATTTAAGCGAGAGCAATGTTTCTTTAAAAGAGATAGCTAACTATATTGGCCATGACTCGCTAGCAACAACAGAACGCTATTACTTAAAGGTGTCGGAAGAAAAGAAAAATAAGATTAACAAAGTTATTGATGAGCTAATCAAAGAAGCTAAGGAGGTAACAAATGAATAATTACTATAATGTGATACTTAACCTTAATTATCAAAGCGAAAGAAAGAGCTACGGCGATTTTGAAAGCTTTAAAACGGCTAAAGATATCTTTTTCAAGATTTTAAATGAAGTAATTAACTTTAATGCTAATCACTATAAAGAGATTGATCCAGGCGAATATTTAGAGCTAAGAGCAGTATTACAAGATGATTTATTTAACAATATAGAAACCATTGAGCTAATACATGTAAATACATACATATTAACCAAAGACGCTTTTTATTTAAACGATATTAAAGACTTAGAAAGGCAATCATTAAAAGATATCTTAACGCGTAAAAAAGGCAGTTTAAGCAATAATCAAAGGCAGTTAATAAAATTATTGCTCACTGATAAAAACGAAGCTAAAGAAGCTTAAAAGGAGGGAAAAATGCTAAAGTATCGAGATCAGATAATAATAAACAAAGAGCAAAAGATAGTCTATATTTTAAATTTTGTAGATGCTCCAAGGTCGATAAATGCAAAAGCTAAGCGAAAAGCGAAAGAAGTTATTATTCAAGGGATGAGCTTGGATAATTTCAAAAAAATTTATCCAGAGTTATATGCTGCAGTATATACGTAAGTATATGGAAAAAATCAAAAAAAAGGGAGGTGATAACGAACGAAAAAAGTAAAAAAATAGTATCAAATAAGCAAAGGCAAGCACAAAAAAAGCCCATGAAGATGGGCAAAAATAACAAATATGGTGCGGGATACAGGACTTGAACCTGCACGGTCGCCCATCAGATTCTAAGTCTGACGTGTCTGCCAATTCCACCAATCCCGCATTTTGGCATGCCCGACGCGGCTCGAACGCGCGACCTCAACCTTCGGAGGGTTGCACTCTAATCCAGCTGAGCTACGGGCATATAACTAGATTATTTTAGCAAAGTTATTTTTAATTAACAAGATAAAGCGCTATTTATTATCAGTTCAATGACGTTCATCGCTATGGAAAATTTCACAAAAACGTCCATGGAAAGATGGTTTTATACCTTTAATATTTAGATGTGATATATCACCATATCCTAGGCAACGGAACTGTGCTTCACCCTCAACTCTTTCTTCGCTTATTAATGTTGTTACTCCAGTAGGGGGGCAGCAGAAATATTGAGTTAAAACCACATATGGTAAACTCATTAAATGAGCCATCAAAACACTCATCATTCCAAAGTGGCAAACAAATAATAATGCATCTCGGTTTTCTTTTATAACCCTATAATATTTGTCTTCTCTAACATAACCATGTGCAGCAAGAATTTTATCAAATTCATTGACGACATGTTTATAATCATCTTTAATATCCCCGGATTTCATTACCTCATGATCAAGATATTTATCATAAGAATAGAAATCTTTTTGATCAGTGAAATATTTTGGTAAAAAATCCCAATTTTGAACGCGTTCTTCTGAATATGGCACTTTAACAAAATGCGTAAATTCTTTTAACCAATCCATCGTATGAAATTCTTTTACGCGATTAGGTAATAACCCCTTGGCAGTTAATTGAGCCCTTGCTAACGGAGAAACATAAATTTCATCAAATGGATAATCTTTATAAAAATCATGTAAAGCTGCGACTTCTTCAAATCCTTTTTTTGTCAATGTCTGATTTGGATTATCCGGTTCACCATGTCTAATTATGATTATTCTCATTTTTTCTCTCCTTTGTAATAATCCAGGTTATCAAACCATAAAGATTGATAATAATATACACCGCATTTAAGACTAAATATAGCAAGCCAGTTCCGTCTTGTGAAAAATAATTAATTGTCCAAATTGCAACTAGGCAAGCCGAATACAAAATCCAAAATACCCATTGCGATAAACTAGCTTTACTAGCTAAATAGCAAGCAACTAAAGCAAACGATGTTGATAAAGCATTTAAAAATGGCAAAGCAGAATTTATCGATTTTAAAATAAAACCATAAGCTATAGTTATAACCGGTATTAAGCAAATAATAATTATTAAATTTTTCTTACTTAATTGCTTTATGCTAAAATCGCTTTTTTCTTCTCCCTGCTTGCGATCGCGAATGTAATATTTATAGAGAGTAAACAAATAAACTGGTAGATTATAAAAAACATTTAAAATAGCTTCGCCGTATTGTTTTTCAATAAAAGATACTATGCCGTAAAATAATACGTAAAAACTATAAACGAAGAAAGCATATTTTTTTCTTTTTAAATTCAAAGAAACTGCTGCTAATCCTAAAAAGACGGATATAAGTTCTAAAACCGGTGAATGGTAAATCACTCCTAGCGAAATGAATGCTGCAACGCAAAGAAGAAGGAATATCCATTCATAAACTTTAAAAATCCGCCAAACTTTACTCATACCTTTATATTATAAACAAAATTCAATAAATACTATAATTAATATTCATCGATGACTTCTAAATAAAATGAAACAGGCCGAAATCCGTCATTGCATGACACCATCGCTGACTTTTTATTCTTCATCCAACCTTTGTAAATATCTTCTCCGCCATGAAGAAGGGTCATCACAAAAGGATATAAAGTTACATATGCACTTTCACAAAGTCCATCAGGTTTATTTAAATCGCTCATATAGAAAATATCACCTTCATTAATTTGGCATGCATTACTAATTAAATTTTCATATTTATCGCTTAAATCAGCATGAAAAACTTTTTTAACCACGGTTATCTTTACTTTTCTCATCTGCTATCTCCTCTTGATAGAAGTCTGCAACTTTTTGTAAGTCATTAGCATCAGGATGATTTTTTCTCACACCTTTAAATAATTTAAATGGCCCAAATGTGAAAAATCCTGGAATATGTGTAAATGCGCATTTACTAACATTTTTCTTTTGAATTTGCTTAATAAACGCTTTACCAAAACTATCAACGTCCATTGCCGAAGTATATATTAAAAAGCAACGTTTATTTTCTAATGGTAAGTTTTCAATTAATTTATTGATGCTCTCATCAAGATGAAAAGCATAAATGCCTGTCATAAAAATAATATTGTCATATTGAGATATATCTTGAGAAAAATTCTCAACTTCAAATGCTTCAATATTAAATTTTTCAGTTAAAAAATCAACTACCTTTTTAGTATTTTGATGATGTTTGGATACGTAAATAATTATATCTTTCATTAGATGATTTCCTTTTTATCTAACAAAATTTGTCCAAACTTTTTCTTCAAGTTTTGGAGGCAAAATGCCGTTTTGCTTGCAAAAATCAATACATTTCATAATCCAAGTCATATTAAGAGCGAGGTTTCTCATCGTCTGTAAACCTTCTTTATTCTCTTCAACTTCTTCACTTTTTCTTCCATGCACCATATTCCAGTAAGAAGAGCCTGGAACTATCATCGCTGCATCAAGTAAATATTTATTTAATACATCAAGAGAAGCAGTTGTTCCCGCGCGTCTAGCTGAAACAATCGCGCAGCCAACTTTCTGATAAAAGGTCGAACTTGCAGAATAAAATAATCTATCGAGTAAAGATAAAATTTGTCCGCTTGGATGAGCATAAAATACTGGTGAACCAAATACAAAGCCATCACAGGTCTTAGATTTTTCAATGATAACATTAACTAAATCATCATTAAAAACGCATTTATGATTCTTTTGGCAGTACCCGCATCCCATGCAGTCGTGGATTGCACTAGCTCCCATTTCAATAATTTCTGTTTCAATTCCTTGTTCATTAAAAATTTTTACCATTTCCGATAAAGCTCTAAAAGTGCAACCATGTATTTTAGTTGAGCCATTAACAAGTAATACCTTCATTATAAATACCTCCAATACCTATATTTATTTTAAAATCTTTTTTTATTTTTTTTCAAACAAAAAAGGTGATGTTTCCATCACCTAAATTCTCTTAATGGTGGAGCTGACGAGGCTCGAACTCGCCACCTCATCCATGCCATGGATGCGCTCTCCCAGATGAGCTACAGCCCCAAAGACCAAGCAAAATGATTATATAGGCATTCTGCTTAGTAAGTCAACAAAAAAGTAATAAAGATTAATTAATTTAATAAATCAAATAACGATAATTGATCAGAATCCGGCAATCCATCTAAAACGCCAAGATTCTTCAATTTCTCAATATTTTGAGAATTTAATTTAGTTCTTCTAGATAAATCCTCTTTTGAAGAAAATCTTCTTTCTTCACGAGCTTTTACAACGCTTTCTGCAGGTCCTTCACCTAATCCATCAATAACGATAAATGGAGGTATAATTGCATTATTTTCTTCATCGACAATGAAGTTTTTATAATGTGAACGATATAAATCAATATTTTCAATCTTATAACCGCGTTCGCACATTTCTAATGCGATTAATAAAGTTTTATGTATTTCATCGTCCTTAGGTGCCTGCATTCTCTTTTCTTTCAAGGCATTTATTTCTTCAATTCTTCTAATAATAGCTTGTTTTCCGTTAACCATCGCTTTGATATCATATTGCTTAGAACGCGTTGAGAAGAATGTAGCGTAATAAGCTAATGGTTTATGAACTTTATACCAAGCAATTCTTACAGCCATAGTAACATATGCAATCGCATGAGCTTTAGGGAAAAGATATTTACATTTATTAGCAGATTCAATATAATATTCCGGAATTTTATATTCTTTTAAAGTTTCCATATATTCAGGTGGAATCTTCTTACCTTTTCTAACTGCCTCCATCGTTTTGAAAGCAATAGAATTCTCGACTCCGTGAGCCTGTAAAAAGAGCATAACATCATCACGGCAAGCGATAATACCTTCAACTCCACATACTTTATTATGCAATAATTCTTGAGCGTTACCGGCCCAGACATCAGTACCATGTGATAAGCCGGAAATTAAGACTAAATCTGCGAAAGTTTTTGGACGAATCTCTTCAAGCATTGAACGGGTCAAGGCGGTACCGAATTCCGGTATTCCTAATCCGCCTGTTGTTTCATTTAAATAATTCGACTGGCATTTTAAAGCGTCGCGGGAATTAAAAATAGAAATGACATCTTGATCGTTCATCGGCACCGTTCTCGGATCAATTTTTGTAATATCGCCGAGCATTTTTAAAGCCGTCGGATCGACGTGACCGAGCAAGTCTAATTTTAAAACGTTATCGTGGATAGCGTGGAAGTCGAAGTGGGTTGTCTTCCACGCCGCAGATAAATCATCAGCAGGATATTGGATAGGCGTAAAATCATATACCTCAAATTGAGCCGGGATAACGATAATTCCTCCAGGGTGTTGGCCGGTTGTCCGTTTAACATCCTTGCAGAAGGTCGCCATTCTCGTCCGTTCAGCATTTGGAATAGTTTTTGGGTCAATTCCTAAAGCTTCATAATATCCTGAAACATAACCAAAAGCCGTCTTTTCCGCGACAGTTTCAATCGTTCCCGCGCGGTAGACGTTATCCGCGCCTAATAAAACTTTTGTTAATTCATGCGCTCTAGCTTGATATTCTCCAGAGAAATTTAAATCGATATCTGGAACTTTTTCAGCATTGAATCCTAAGAAGGTTGCAAATGGTAAATTTTGTCCGTCTTGTTTCATCTTATGCCCGCAGCAAGGACAATTTTTATCAGGCAAATCATAACCGGATTTTACTAATCCATCGGTAACAAATTCAATATGCTTACATTCCGGACACAAATAATGAGGAGGTAAAGCATTAACCTCGGTAATATCTGCCATCGTCGCCACAAAGGAAGATCCGACAGATCCTCTAGATCCGACGATAAATCCGTCTTTATTAGCTTGTCTAACAATTTCTGAAGCGATGAAGAATTGAACAGAATATCCGTATTTAATAATACCTGAAAGTTCAGCCTTAAGCCGGTCTTCAACCACTTGAGGAAGTGGATCTCCGTACATTCGGTGAGCTTTTTCGTAAACGCGCGAGACAAGTCTTTCATCAACGTTTTCAATATAAGGTGGGTATAGTTTATCTTTAACCGGATAAAGAGGTTCGATCATATCCGCAATAGCGTTAGAATTCTTAATAACGATTTCTTTAGCCTTCTCTTCACCTAGGAAAGCAAATTCTTCTAACATTTCACTAGTTGAACGCAGATGCTGATCAGGGTTTTCATAATGCATATTATCTCTTCTATGCGGATTAAGAGGATGACGGACACCTCCGACAGCTTTTGCAAAAATATAAACATCTCTAAACTGCTTTTGATATGGTCTAACATAATGGCAGTCACTAGTCGCGACAACTTTTTTACCTAATTCATCCGCGGCATTAATAATATCTTTTACAATCATTTGCACTTTGTCCATTGACGAAACCTGTCCATCATTAACTAAGAAGGTATAGTTAGCTAACGGCTGCACTTCAATATAATCATAATAGCTCATCTTTTCTTGTAAGACTTGTTTTGAACGAGTCATTGCAGCTTCAAAGACTTCCCCATTAAAGCAAGCTGAACCGATTAAAAAATTCTCCCGGTACTGATCTAAAACTCTTCTAGGAACTCTAGGCACTCCATTGAAACAATTTATGTGGCCATATGAAATTACTTTAAATAAATCTTTCAGTCCCTGAGGGTTTTTAGCAAAAACGACAGCATGTTTAACACGGGCATTTAAAGGAATTTTTTCATTAGTCAATTTATCAAGATCGGCATGCTTTAAATGAATATTACCCGCGGTTAATTTACCAAGCATCGCCTGCCAAACGGAATTAAGAACTTCCGCGTCATAATTAGCTCTATGTGCTTCGTCATCATCGTAACGGACCTGGAACTGTCTGCAGAGTCCGCCGAGAGAATGGCTCTTAGCGTCAGGGAACATATACCAAGCTAAAGCTAAAGTATCGATAACTGGGTTTTTCATCTCCGGTTGCTGATTATTTTTAAAAGCTTCATTTAAGAAACCATAGTCGAAAGAAGCGTTATGAGCTACCAAGATACTATCACCGATAAACTTTCTCATTATTTCTAGAGCAGGTTTAATCTTTAATTGATTCATCAGCATTTGATCGGTAATATGCGTTTTTTCGACGATAACTTTTGGTAATTTAATTTCCGGGTCGACAAAAATATCGATTGAATCAACAATTCTGCCGTTTTGATACTTAACCGCGCCGAATTCAATAATTCTATCATAACGCGCGCTTAAGCCGGTTGTTTCAAAGTCGAACACGACATAACTAGCATCGAGCAATTCGATATTTGATGGATTAAAAATATAATTTAAATGTTCATCGACAAGATTAATTTCTGATCCATAAAGGATTTTCATATTATATTGCTTGCCGGCTTTTTGAGCTTCAGGAAAGGCTTGAACAACTCCGTGGTCGGTAACTGCGATAGCTTTCATTCCCCATTTAGAAGCTTGCCTACAATATTCATCCATCGTCGCAACTCCGTCCATGGTCGACATTTTTGTATGAAGATGAAGCTCAGTTCTCTTTTCTTCAGCTGTATCTTCCGTTTCGCCGCCTAAGACGAAGGTTTCATCAATATCTATTGATGAGGCTCTAACCTGTAATTCATTATTAAAGGTCGAACGTTGAACATAACCGCGAATTTTAACCGCAGGCATCTTTTTAGCTAAATCATCTAATAATTCTTCTTTTATTTTAGAAAGGTTAGAAAAAGCAATAACTTCAACAGCATAGGTATCATCGCAAACATAAATCGTCGCAAACTTCTTACCTTTTTTGCTGACTTTAACTTCCATTTGGAAGATTTTTCCAGTGAATTCAACTAAACCGGAATCATCATTGATTTCATTAATTTTAACAACTTGATATTCGCCTTTCATAACCTGTTTAGGCGCATTTTTCTTTATATATTTTTGATAATCTTCTTGTGTTGCTTTTAAATACTCTAAAATTTTCTCTTCTCTTTGCTCAAGTTCTCCGTCATGAAAATCGACATCGGTTTCTATTTCACAGAGCAAATCAAGTGAATTTAATAAATCTTCCCATACCGACAAAACGTCATCAAAGGCAACTTTATGATAACGGGAAAAGAAATGTAAAGTTATAACATTTTTATTAATGCTAAATCGCGGCAATTCTTCTTCCGTCGCTCCCGGGTGAGAAAGAAATTCTTCTTTTAAGAGATTAGCGACTTCGCTAGTTGTATATTTGCTTAAATATTCAAAATGTAAATCAATTTTAAAAGGGGCGTTTTCCGCGCTATCAAGAAAATCTTTTGCTAATGAATAATTCATGACCTTTGGGCAAAGAACAGTTAACGTTAAGATATCTGTTTCTTTCGAATATTTAGTTTCTTTAAAAGAGAATCCCTCATAACGAGTGATTCCCTTCAAATTTATTTTTTTGGCAAAGCGCAGGAATAAATTATCCATAATTAAATCCCCTTTCAAATATTAAAACAAACGGAAGATATCTTTAAATGTAACAATAATAAATAAACCGAATAACAATACCATGCCAATAGTCGACATAACAGTTTTAAATTTTTTCGGAAGTTCTCTTCTAGTAATACCTTCAATAATATTTACTAAGATATGCCAACCATCTAAGCCTGGGAATGGCAGTAAATTAAAGATTGCTAAGTTTACCGATATAAGTCCCCAGAGATATAAATAATAATAAAATCCAATTGATGTCGCTTGACTCGACATTTGGAAAATTGAAATTAACCCCCCGGTTTGGGCAAATCCCTCCGGAGTAAACATCATCCCAATACCCTTAAAAATCGCACTAGATCCTTGAACAAATAAATCGCCTGATAACGTAAACCATTCTTTAACCGTCGTCTTACGGGTATAGGCGCTTAAAGTGATACCAATTGCATTCCAAGATGTTTCTTTATTAACGGTTGTTGCACCGAGATTAAAAACAATTTCTTTATCTTCAGTAGTAATTAAAGTGAAATGAATATAGTCGTCTTGACCAATTGGCTTATAAGAAGCCGCTTCCGTGATAAGCCGATATAAATTAGTTTGATAATCGACATCGCCTTCAGTAACAACATTTTCTCTTTCTCCGGCGATTTGGTTATTTATATAGACGACATAACTGCCTGAGGCAATAACATCATCGCTTCTCCAACCGCTATCATAAGCCAAAGAGTTTTCACTAACTGTTACTTGATTAGAATAACCATAAGTAAGAGGCATTGACACAGCTGAGAAAAAGAATAAAACATAGCCGAGTAAGAAATTTAAAGTTACTCCAGCAATTAAGATAATTATTCTTTTCCATCTAGCAATTCCGTTTAATTTTCTCTCTGGAGGCAATGAACGGGTTAAATCGACCAATTCTTTATCATTAACTGAAAGCGAATTATATTCTTCTTCGGTGAATTCCGGTAAATCTTCACCGATCATTGAGCAATATCCACCTAAAGGGATACATCTAACAGAGAATTTTGTTTCTTTATTTTTTCTTCTTTTAGAATACAAAGCCGGTCCAAAACCGATAGAGAATTCATAGACGTACACCCGAAAAATTTTCGCGGTGATAAAATGTCCGAACTCATGAATAACAATTAAAACGCATAATGAGATTAATGCGATGATTAAATTGATAAAGATCTGCATTAGTTTTTATCCTTTCAATGAGATAATGATATTTCTAGTTTCCCTTCTCGCCCACTTATCAACTCTGCAAAGAGTTTCATAATCATAATTATCAATTATTTGATGTTTATCCATCACTTTTTCAATAACGTATTCTATGGAAGAAAAAGCTAATTCTCCATCCCTAAAAGCTTGATTAGCTTCTTCATTTGCCCCGTTCAGTACGCATAGCATCGTATGGCCATCTTTTAATGCTCTCTTAGCGAGATTTACTCCCGGATAACGCTTTTCATCAAAGACGCGGAAATGTAATGCTGAGAGCTTTTCTAAAGATAAATGGTCAAGATTTTTGACATCGTGATATTGGCACTTATAGAGAGCATAGGTGATTGGTATCCGCATATCGGCAATACCCAAATCCGCCACGATAGAATGATCAACCATTTCTAAAGCAGAATGGATTACTGATTCATCGTGTAATAAGACTTTAATCTTTTCTGGAGGAAAATTAAAGAGAAAATGCGCTTCAATTATCTCAAACCCCTTATTTAACATCGTTGCTGAATCGATTGTTATCTTTGCTCCCATCTTCCAAGAAGGATGTTTTAAAGCGTCGGCAACTGTTACTGAGGATAATTGTTCTCTAGTTAAATCTCTAAATGATCCACCAGAAGCCGTAATAATTAAGTTTTCAACATCCTCGCGCTTTTGATGTGACAATAACTTGCTTAACGCGGCGTGCTCAGAGTCGATTGGATAGATAATTTTATTTCTTTTCTTTAATTCACGGTTAATTAATTCTCCACCGACAACTAATGATTCTTTATTAGCTAAAGCTAAATCCATGTCACGGGTAATAGTTAATAAACTTGGATATAATCCGGCAAAACCAACTAAGGCATTAACGACCATATCATATCCGTTTAAAAGTTCATCCATGCCTGCTTTTCCAGTTAAAACAGTTAGCTGAGGATATTTATCTTCAACATATTTTTTCTTTTCCACATCATTAACATAAACTTTTTGTAATGAAGGCAAAGACGGCAAAAGCTTTTCAAATTCTGCAACATTACTATTAAATGCGCAGCCGAGAATTACAAAATCCTTTGGATGTTGATTAACGACGTCGACAACATTTTTACCGATAGAACCGGTAATACCTAAAACGCATAGTTTTATCATTAGATGACCCCGCCAAAAGGATTATAGTAAATAAATGTAATTAAAATTGTTGTTAATAAAGATGTGATTAATAATGAATCAAAACGGTCTAATACTCCGCCGTGACCTGGGAATATTTTACCGAAATCTTTAATGTTATATGATCTCTTAATTAATGAGAACATCAAATCTCCTAAAACTCCGAAGAATGGAATAGCTACCGAGATTAACAACGCAAAGTACCAATGTTCCATATCGATGACGCCTTTTAAAACCGGTACATTAAATACTCCATCACAGATTAAGGCAAAAGCAAAAGTAACAATAGCTGAAAGGATAATTCCTCCAAAGAAACCTTCCCAAGTCTTCTTTGGTGATACTCTTTCATTCATCTTATGTTTACCGAAAAGAACCCCGGTAAAATAAGCAAAGATATCATTTAAAGCTGTTCCGCCATATACATAGAATATTAATAAGCAGGTAACATAGCGATTTGGATAACTATATCCCTCTAAAGACGCTAATGCCTGCGGAGAGAATCTTAAGAAAAGGACCGATTGAATAGATATTCCTAAGAATAAGGACATTGTAAATAAATAGAAAACATCGTGAGTATCAAATTTGGCAGAGGCAATGGAATATGTAAACAACAATGCGATTAAAAATCCTACGCCCATTGTCGATATGCGGATATCTTGCATAGAAAAGAGAAAATGCTCACTATCATAAGAAGCTATTGGAGGTAAAATTTCCGATGATTGAAAAAACACCCAGAAAATGAATGATAAAGTAAAGATATAGATAATTAAAACAATTAACCAAGAATATTGTTTATTGGTGACATGCAGAATTTCCCAAACGCCAATTACTCCTATAAAAAGGGCTAAAGCGATAAAAAACCAATCGCCTAAAATAATCAATGGAATGCCGATAACCGCCATTAAAATGCCGGTAATAACTCTGACTTTCATTGAATGTTGAGTAGCATCAGATATTTTATTTATTTCCATATTTTATACCTCCAAAGCGCCGATTACGCGAGGCGTATTCCTCTAAACAAGCAACAAATTGCTTACGCTTAAAATCTGGCCAATAATCATCGATAAAGATTAATTCGCTATAAGCCAGCTGCCATAAGCAGAAATTAGAGATTCGCAATTCACCTGAAGTTCTAATCATTAAATCAACTGGAGGTAAATCATCGCTCATCAAATGTTTTTCAAAAACTTTTTCATCAATTTCATCAACGCTTAATTTTTTATCTAAAACTTCATTTACGATTTCTTTGCAAGCGTGGACAATATCATCATGTCCACCATAATTTAAACATATATTTAAAACAATACCGGTATTATTTTTGGTTAATTCTTTTGCCTCCGCAATTTTTTGCTGAGTTGAAAGAGGTAATTTAGTTAAATCACCCATCGTATGAATAATACAGTTTCTTTCATGTAATTCATTAATTTCTTTATCAAAAAACTCATCAAAAAGCGAAAACAATGTATCGACTTCTTCTTTGCTCCGTTTCCAATTTTCAGTTGAAAAGCAAAAAAGAGTCATTACTTTTACATTGAATTCATCGCATAAAAGAGCAGTATCTTTAATTCTTTTAACGCCTTCGCGATGTCCGAAACTCCGCGGCAATAATCTTTTTTTTGCCCAACGACCATTTCCATCCATAATAAAAGCGATATGTGTAGGTATTTTATCTAATGTAATTTCTTTTTCCACAATCCGACACCTCTTATAAATTATATAATCTAAGAGTTATTAAATAAAGAATGTAAAGATTTTCTAAACATTTTTATATATTAAGGTTTTTATTCCAGATGATTTATCAAATTAAATGCAACACATAAGAAAAGACCCATATTCGATTCTATGTTAATATGTAAGTGACCAAACAAACATTTAACGGAGGAATCTATATGAGTCATATACATCTTACCATAG
>CALVKD010000029.1 GCA_944332525.1 uncultured Bacilli bacterium
CTATGGTAAGATGTATATGACTCATATAGATTCCTCCGTTAAATGTTTGTTTGGTCACTTACATATTAACATAGAATCGAATATGGGTCTTTTCTTATGTGTTGCATTTAATTTGATAAATCATCTGAACAAAAAAGATATTAATTTTTACACAACCGTGTAAAATCTAGTTTTTAAACATACTACGTATGTTTATTATTAAAAATTTTATCGTTAATCCTTCTTCCTTTTTTACTTAGTCTTTTAGAAGATAATTTTGCAAATGATTCTGGCTCAGTATTTTTGGGAGCTGTCCATAATGATGGAGTTTTATTCGAATCGTAAAATGAAAATAATTTTTTAATGTTAATCCCTAAATAGACCAACATTAATTCGCAGGTTACACTTTCTAATCCGCGTCTTCTCGCTCTGGTATAACTATTGTTTTGCTTGATATCACCAAAAGCTCCTTCTACCAGAATTGACCTATTTACTCTGATTTCGATTCCTTCGACGCTAAGTAAATTTTTTTCGTTTTCAGCTTTTAATTTTTCAAATTTTTTGTTAACTTCAAATATTTTAAAATCTTCATCTTGCTTCTTCATAAATCTTTTACAATAACTTCTAAATTCACAAGAATTGCAGCCATCAAACTTCAAGAAAACTGTTCCTGGTTTTTTATGATGTCTATTTTCTATTTTTATTTCGACTCCAACTTTATTCCCAATACAAGATATATCATCGTTATCATTAACTCTTAAAATATCTGGATTTTTGCCAGATACGTTACCTTCCCAAGAATTATATTTAACAAAAGATTGAATTTTATTCTTATCTAAATATTCATAATTTTTAAGGCTTCCATAACCAGCATCAGCACATACTTTCTTTGGAAAACACCCGTATAATTTATAAAAATGGTCTAACACTCCTATAAAATCATTAATATCAGTCCTCGATTGAGTTATTAGAAATGTGCTTATAATACCTCCACACACTCCAATTTGAGAGTTATATGCCGCGTGCATATTACTACCAAGTCCTGCATAATAGTCTGCTTTTAAAGCCATCGCTGTCGCATCGTGATCCGTTTTGTAATATGAATTTCTATTTGGACCACATATTCTTTCCTTCTCTTCATATTCTAAAATTTTTATCATAAATTCATTTAAAATCTTAGATGTACTGGAATTATAATTATCATTCTTTACATACTCAGTAATAACATTTCCAAGCTCTTTGCTACTTAATAATTTGTCACTTTTTAGATTATTTTGAATCTTATTTTTATTCAAAAAATCAATCACTTTTTGAGTTAATTTCTTATGGTAAGTTAATGGCTTCCAAACAAACTTATACTTATTAGCATTTGCTTCAAACTTAGTCCCATCTATATAAATAATGCTTTTTTCAATATTTAATTCTTTCATTATTTGAAGAGTTATTTTACTGAATATTTCATCACAGTTTGGAATTATTATCTTGTTTATAAAATTACTTATTGTTGAGTAAGAAGGTGAGTCTAATTCCATTAGATAAATATATCTCATATCATACTTACATAAGTCTTCAATTTCTCTTAATGTAGCTTTCGAAAATGAGAATGCATATATTATTGTAGCAAACAATCTATATGGATTTAAATTCGGTCTTCCTCCCCTTGAATTCTTTTTGTTTATGTTTCTCCATATTATCTCTCCTACTCCAGAATCTTCTAAAAGAACTAAAAATTTGTTGATTTTAGTCATTTGCTCCTTGCTTAGGGTGAAGGGAATATCTAAAAACAACTGTTGCATTATAAAATAACTCATTTTCTACCTCCATTTTTATGAAAGTATTATATCAAATGAGCTATTTTTGATGTTTTTGCACTGATGATTTATCAAATTAAATGCAACACTACATAAATGACTAGACACCTAATATTTCTTTAGGTGTTTTATATTGCAAACATTTTCTAGGTCTATTATTCATTAATTTCAAATTATTTGTCAATTCTAATTCGTCTACTAAGGATAAATCCATTCCTTTTGGATAAAATTCGCGAAGTAATCCATTAGTATTTTCGTTTGTTCCTTTTTGCCATGCGCAGTATGGATCACAAAAATAAGTTTTACAATTTACCTCTTCTTCTATCTTCTTATATCCCGCAAATTCTTTTCCTCTATCAAATGTAATTGTCTTTACTAGGCCAGATGGAAGTTGCTTTAAAGCATTTATAATCGCAGGAGTTACATATTCTTCTTTTCTTGAAGGTACTTTTATCGCTATGTAGAATCTAGATTTACGCTCTGCTAATGTCACAAAACAAACTTTACTTTTTCTTGTGTGATCATTTCTACCTGATTCTACAGTATCTCCTTCCCAATGTCCTAATTCTATTCTCTTATATATTTCTCTAGGTCTTTTCTTCATACTTCTAGATGAGTCCACATTAAACTTTCCTCTTTTTTCTGCAGGCCTTTTAAATTTCCCTTTTCTTCTTAGATTAATCATGTCTACTTTAGGTATTCTTTTATCATGTATCATCCTATAAATAGTTGATGTGGAAGGTATATAAATATTATTTTTATCTTTGTTTCGATAATATATTTGTTCTGGTGACCACCTTAAATGTATTTTATCTTTTATATAGTCGATTGTTTCTTTATTATTAATGCTCTTCCGATGACATGTTTTTCTTCGCTCGATATATTTTTTATTCGCTGCACTAGGATAATATATATGACTTATATTATGCATATTTCTTTTAATTTCTCTAGATATAGTACTAGGCGATCTTTCTAACGCTTTTGCTATTTCTCTTATTGATAATCCTGATTTAATAAAATTATAGATACAACAACGCTCTTCTATGGTAAGATGTATATGACTCATATAGATTCCTCCGTTAAATGTTTGTTTGGTCACTTACATATTAACATAGAATCGAATATGGGTCTTTTCTTATGTGTTGCATTTAATTTGATAAATCATCCACTAAAAAAGAGGCTGCTTTACCCTCTTTTATCATCTAGGTTTTTAAACAGCCCCTTTTTGTATTGCTTATAAATCTTTTTTAATCAATGAAGCAACTGCCGGTAAATTGAGCTCAGAGATTTGACGCGGGATAAAGTCAATCTTCAAGGAATCTTTTGAGTCATAACGCGGAATAACGTGAATGTGAAAATGCATTACAGTTTGACCAGCGACTTCGTTAGTATTGATAAGGATATTGACACCTTTAGCACCTAATGAAGCAACTTCAGCCTGAGCGATTTTTTGCGCGGCTGCCATCGCTTTTCCTAATAAATCCTTTGGAACATATAATAAATTTTGAAAATGTTCTTTAGTTATTACTAGGCAATGACCGCGAGTTACCGGGTTAGTGTCAAGAAAGGCTAAAATATCGTTATCTTCATAAACTTTATGACATGGAATCTCACCACGAGCTATTTTACAAAAAATACAATCATCCATTATTTTTTACCTCTATTTAAGAATATTTTATACATTTAGTTATCTTTTTTCAATGTAGAAAAAAAGGAGCCGTAGCTCCTTATTCACCATAATGGTATTTATCGTCCATTACATTAGGATATGTAGATTCAACATAATCATAGAAATCTTGATCATGGAATTGTAAATCGTAGTAATCAAGATAATAAGTGATTGCTTCTGATTGGTTAGTATCAGATGTACCTAATGTTCTAGCGATTTCCTTAGCAACTTCTGGATTAGCTCCATCTTTGAAGGAAGAGTTATTGTAGTAGTTATTTACAACTACGATATAGTAAGCAGTTGTACCAGCATCATAGATAGCATAACGCGATGAATAATCGTTTTCTGCTGGATCGTTAGGGGATGTCGCTGGAGCTAAGAGCTGGACTGTTGATCCATCTTTGCCTGTAACTGTTACGACATTACGTTGAACTTGTGAAGAGAATAAACGAGTGCTGATATCGCTTGGTAATGATGAATATCCACCTGATTTAATAACTAAACCATCATTAACATAAATTTCGCTAGTTTGTAATTGTCTTTCTTTTAAAGTAATACCCCATTCAAGAGGATATGAGAAACTACCAGTAAATTCAGAAGCGAGAGATTCGTTATAGTTAGGGTTTGTATCAGATAAGAAGTGATATTCACCATCTTCATAAGTTGCAACTTGACTGATATCTTCTTCCATTTCTTCAGCTTTAGTAAATAAATCATTGCTGACTGCAAATTCATGTTCTTTATAATCAACTGAATCTGGGTTTGCGAGTTCTGCATCATCATAAACTCCGTTGTAGATTCTTGACATTGATTCAAGATCAAATGAACCAGTTGGAGTTTCACCATTGATATAAGCGTTGAAATAGCTATTGATTAACATTGGAACAGCACCTTCGTGATCGGTGATGGTGCTTAACTTAATATAATAAGCATCACGGGCGAAGCTTCTGCCAATTGAAGAGAAGTTACGGTTATAAATGAATACAGAAGTTAATAAAGTCTTTAAGTAGACTGGATAAATTTCTTTTTCAATATAATCGGTGTAATCAGCCTTGAAAATATCATCATAAGTTGATTCTGGTGTGATAAGATAATCAGTTGTAAATTCATCACCGACAATATCATAAAGAGATGATCTTAAATCGTTAACTAATTTCTCTTCTTGGAAGTAGTAGTCAACATTGTACGCATCTTCTTTAGCCTTATCAATCATCTTATCTTGAACTTCTTCAAGAATGATTTGTTGGAGAGATTCAGCGCTAGCTTTAATATCATCAGCATAAGCTGCGACTTCACCTGATTTGTGAGCAAGAATCTTGGTTACGTTATCAAGAACAGTGTTGAATTGATCTTTTGTTAAACCATAGAATTTTGCAACTTCATTTTTAGCAATTTCAGTGATAATAGCATTGAGAATTGTTGAATTAGAAGTGCCGGAATCAATTAATTGATCATAGATAACTTCGAAATCGTTATCATAATAATCATTCTTTCCACCGCCGAATTCAACTAAGAAATCGTTGTTGACGACGTTACCTGGACGAGCGACAACTTCATCACAAGCAACTAGGGAAATTGCGGATAATCCTACTAATAATATTTTATTAAACTTTTTCATTAGTTAGCACCTCCGATTGGTTGATATTCAGGATCAAATAATGCAGTGATTTGATCTTCTGAAATTTCTTTTGATGATAATTGATCTTGTAATTGGAGAAGTTGGACATATGAATCCCATGCGTTTTGATATGTTTCATTAGCTGAGTAATTAGATGTGTCTCTAGCAGCAGCAATATAAGCATCAATTAATTCTTCAACTTTATCATTAATTGTGACTGAACCGAATTTCTCAAGAGCTTCAGCGTATGCTTCTTCATAGAAACGGAAATTCATATGAGAATCGAATCCTTTGACATTTGTTTCAATCTTTTCTGCTCTTGTTTCATAGTCTTCGTTTGTGCCCTTAATATAGGTGACATATGTATTCATCTTGGAGACATCAGCGTTAGAAGCTGGAACGTCCATAGTCCAATAAGCATCTAAGGATGTTAATAAATCACTTACTGATTGATCAGAGGATTTAACAAACGGTGATCTTTGAGCGATGATGAAGAAAATTCCTTGATATCCGGAATCGCTATCGCCAGAACCAGAACCGCTTCTTGTAACTAAGATTGGGCGACCGGTTTCATCGACGAGAACATCATCTGCTTTTGCATCGGAAGCTGACAAACCAGCAATATGTTTGAATCTAGCTTTCTCACCTTGAACTGAAGCGGATGTTCCTCTAACAATGCAACCTAATGAGTGTTCATTGAGGTATTTATTGAAAAGAATGTTACGAGGATAGTAAGATTCGTTACCATCTTTTACTTGATTTCCATCTTGGTCAAGTGTGACGTTAGCAAATTCATTTAATTTTTCGAAAACTTCGTATGGAATTCTGTTAACTTTGTTTTCTACGTATGATTTATCTTCTTCATCAAGAGGAATTAATGCAGATCCACTCTTAGCGACATATGTTGTATCATCTTCTGATGCTTGTCTTTCATCATATGCAGCGACAGCTTCTTGAGCGTCAGCATTGAAGAATTCATCGTATTGATATAATGCGAACTTGAATTCGTTAACAAATGATGTAGTTGTTGACATAATGGATGTTTCACCATATCTTGTCTTACTATCATCATCATCAGAAACTTGTAATGCAATTTCACCAAATGAGAGGTTGCCAGAAGCTAATAATTGTGCAGCGGCAGCTAAACTCTTGGCATCATCGCTAGAAACAGTTCCGTTATATAAACTTGTTCCAGATGAAGTTTTAATTAAAATGTGACGTACATGGTACGGTGCGTAGTATTGGATATACTCGCTTAATAAAGCATTAAGATTTTCATTATCGTTTGCTTCGTAGTAGTCTTCTTCAAATTCTGCTTTTTGAGCATCGAGATAATAAACTTGCTCGAGTTCATCGAGAGATTCGACACCTTGTTCTTCTAAGGCATTTGATAATTCGGTACGATAAGATGTTCCGTTTGTAGATGCTGCTGAACGCGCACTATCGACGAAATCATCAAGCTTTTGATCAACTGTATCCTGAATGCTATCAGTGATAGGCTGTACCGCTCTTACTAAAACATCATAAACTGCTTCAAAGTACTGGCTTGCACCTGCGGAGGTGTTAGAGTAGTTGTTAAACAAATCGTCAGCAGTATATTCAGTACCATCTCCTAATTTGACAATGACTTGACCATTCTCGCCGTCTAATGGACTGATGCCATTACATCCGACTAAAGTCAAACCACTTACCATTGATAAGAGAAGTAATTTCTTTTTCATGGGCGAAAAGTCCTCCTTTTTCAAATATAGCGTATTAATAATACTTTATTGATAAGCCCTTTTCAATATAAAAATCCTTTTTTTGCGTATCTTAAATAAACGCATATGCGCATGCGCGAAAGTTTTTACTAGGCGCTAATTAATTCAAAAAATATAGTTATTGCCTTGTGCAATCGCATAAAAACTAATATCTTAGATTAATTCTAAAAATCTAATATAAATTATCTTTGTTTTAGTGCCTTTGTTGTAGTAGAATATTGACGCTTAGGAGGTAACAACAGTGCAAGAATTAGTTATCAAAAATCTCCATGTTAGCGTGGAAGGAAAAGAAATATTAAAAGGTGTAAACCTTGTTATAAACAAAAAAGATAATGTGGCATTATTAGGTCCTAATGGACACGGTAAATCTACATTGCTTGCCGCCATTATGGGAAATCCAAAATATGAAGTCACCGAAGGTGAAATTCTTATAGATGGAAAAGATGTTCTCAAGATGAGCGTCGATGAGAGAAGTAAAAACGGCATATTCTTAGCTATGCAATATCCACCAGAAGTTCCAGGTGTTGTCAATGCTGATTTCTTAAAATCTGCTATCAATGCTCACCGCGATCAACCAATTAAATTATTTGAGTTTTATCGCGACTTAGATAGAATCTGCAAAGAGATGAATATTCCTTTAGATTTAGCTAATCGTTTCCTCAACGAAGGATTTTCTGGCGGTGAAAAAAAGAGAAATGAAATTTTGCAGATGATGCTTTTAAAACCTGATTTTGCAATGCTTGATGAAATCGATTCTGGACTCGATGTCGATGCGATTAATATCGTTTCAAAAGCGATTAATGAATTAGAAAAAAATGATATGTCATTTTTGATTGTTAGCCATTATGCTAGACTCTATGAATTAATTCATCCAACAAGAGCTGCTATCATGATTAATGGCAGAATTGTTCTTGAAGGTGATACATCATTAATTGAAAAGATTGATAAAGAAGGGTATGAGTTCTTAAAGAAAGAATACAACATCAATATCAAGAAAGAAGAGTCTCCGGTTATGAATTCTGTTTCACTTGGTTCATGTGCCGTAAAACAGACAATTAAATAGGTGATATCAAATGAAAGTCATTAATATTTCTCATTTGGTTAATGAAGAAGACAACACCTTAACTTTAGAAATTAGTAATAATCAAACCGGTGAGGTGAAAGTTGATTGGCATGATTTGCCGGAAAGTGAAAATTATCACTTAGTTACTGGTGATAATACTAATCTTGAAATCTTAGAACTGAACGAAAAAAATAGTCATGTCATATATGATATTGGTGAGAATTCCAAGGTTAAGTTAAATATATTTAATAGCGTACAAGGTGAATCTTTAACAAGAGAATTTAACATTCAAGCGAATGCATCTTTAGAAGTTGCTTTTGCTGATTTTTCTGTTGGTGATAAATCGCTTAAAGTTGATGCTAATCTTTTAAGCGAAGGTGCTAGCATCTATTGGCATTTAGCTACTATTTCTGAAAAAAATGATAAGAAAAACTTTGTAATTAACTTTAATCATTTAGCTGGAAATACTTTTGCTAAAATGGAAAATTATGGTGTTGCAAAAGATACTTCTACTTTGAATTTTTTAGGAAACGCAAAAATATTTAAAGGATCTAAGGGCTCTTCAACAAATCAACTTGCTAAAATATTAGTCTTTGATAAAGGTGTTCACGCTAAAGCATCTCCAATGCTCTGCATTGATGAAAATGATGTTAAAGCTTTCCATGGAGCTAGTGAAGGACAAATTAATAAAGATCATATTTTCTACTTGATGTCTAGGGGTGTTAGTGAAGCTGAAGCAAAAAAATTAATCACCTATGGTTATCTATATCCAATTATTCAAACATTTACTGAAGAAGATATTAAAAATGCAATTGTCGATTGCATTACGAAAAGAGTGTAATTATGGTTGATTTTAATGAATTAAGAAAAGATTTTCCGATGCTTAACGGAAAAATAATGCAAAAACATCCATTAGTATATTTTGACAATGCTGCTACATCATTAAAACCTTATCAAGTTATCAATGCAGAAATGGATTATTACTGCAATTACTGCGCAAACGAACACCGCGGGGATTACGATATTGCACATCGCGTTGACGTTGAATATGAAAATGTTAGAAATAAAGTAGCAAAGTTCATCAATTGTGAATCAAGAGAGGTTGTTTTTACTTCTGGTGCTTCAATGTCGTTAAATATGGTTGCTCATGGCTATGCTTTACAGAATTTAACTGCTGATGATGAAATTCTTATCACTGATGCCGAACATGCTTCAAATGTTCTTCCATGGTTCAAGGTCGCAGAAACTATTCACTGCAAAATAGGCTACATCGATTTAGACAGAGAAGGACGCGTGACTATCGAAAATTTAAAAAAGGCATTAAATCCGCATGTTAAAATCGTTGCTTTAGCCCAAGTTACTAATGTTTTAGGGTATTCAATTGATATTAAAGAATTTGCAAAAATAATCCACCAAAACGGAGCAATTTTCGTTGTCGATGGAGCACAATCCGTTCCGCATATGAAAGTTGATGTTAAGGATGCTGATATTGATTTCTTAGCTTTCTCTGGACATAAAATGTGCGGACCGACCGGTATTGGAGTTCTTTACGGCAAATATGATTTGCTTGATAAAATGGATCCTTTAATGACTGGTGGAGGAATGAATACTCGCTTTGATACCTGCGGATATATTGGCTATCAATATCCACCTTTAAAATTTGAGGCTGGTACGCAGAATATTGCCGGTGTCATCGGTTTAGGTGCTGCTATTGATTATTTAGAAAAAATCGGTATGGATAATATCGAAAAACGCGAAAAAGAATTAAAAGAATACGCTATTAGCAAATTGAGCAAATTAGATAATATTATCGTCTATAACGCTACTTCTGAATCAGGTATTATTGCATTTAATGTTAAAGATGTCTTTGCTCAAGATACAGCGACTTTATTAAATTCATATGGTGTTGCTGTTAGAAGCGGCAATCACTGCGCAAAAATACTTAATGAATTTTTAAAAACGGATGCAACAGTCCGGGCTTCTTTATATTTTTACAATACATTTGAAGAAATTGATGCTTTCGTTGAAGCATGCAAGAAAGGTGGTGACTTCTTAGATGCCTATTTCAATTAATGAAATGATGATGCGGGAAATTATTATGGATCACTATACCCATCCGCGTAATCGCCGTGAAGGTGATGCATCATATAAGACTATTTATATGGATTCAGATTCTTGCATCGATAAAATTTATGTTCAGGCTAAGATTGAAAATGGTATTCTTGTCGATGTCTGCTTTCATGGTGTTGGATGCGCTATTTCCATAGCTTCTACTTCTATCATGACCGAACTTTTAAAAGGAAAAACCATTTCAGAAGCTGAAAATATTATTAAAAATTATTTAGCTATGATTCACGAAGAACCATATGATGCGGATGTTCTTGATGAGGCTATTGTTTTTATGAATACTTCTAAGCAAGCTGCAAGAATTAAATGTGCCACTATTGGTTTTAACGGAATGGAAAAGCTTTTGAAAGGAGATAAATAATGGATCAAGAATACAAATATGGGTTTAAAAATGATGATGTATCTATTATCAAAACTCCTAAAGGTTTAAACGAACAGGTTGTCAGAGAAATTTCTGCTTTAAAAAATGAGCCGGATTGGATGCTAGATTTCCGTCTTAAAGCTCTCGATTTTTTCTTAAAATCACCGCTTCCTAAATTTGGACCTGATCTTTCATCTTTAGATTTTAATTCCTACACTTATTTTATTCGTTCGACTAAACACGTTGAAAAAAGCTGGGATGAAGTTCCTGATACTATTAAGCAAACTTTCCAAAAATTAGGAATTCCTGAGGCTGAACAAAAATATTTAGCTGGTGTCTCAACGCAATATGAATCGGAAGTTGTTTATCATAATATGCTTAAGGAAGTTGAAGAGAAAGGAGTTATTTTCCTCGATACTGATACAGCTTTAAAAACTTTCCCGGATCTTTTCAAAAAATATTTTAATACGGTCGTTAATTACCGCGATAATAAATTCTCCGCGCTTAACGGAGCTGTTTGGTCGGGTGGCTCATTCATTTATGTTCCTAAAGGAGTCAAATTAGAAAAACCATTACAATCTTATTTCCGCATTAATAATGAAAAGATGGGACAGTTTGAACGCACTTTAATCATTGTTGATGAAGGAGCAGATGTTCACTATGTTGAAGGATGTACCGCGCCGATATATTCAACAGAATCTTTACATGCTGCTGTCGTCGAAATTATCGTTGAAAAAGGCGGACACTGCCGTTATTCAACAATTCAAAACTGGTCTAATAACATTATCAATTTAGTTACTAAGAGAGCTAAGGTTGAAGAAAACGGCTTTATGGAATGGATTGACGGGAATATCGGATCACAAATTAATATGAAATATCCTTGCTGCATCCTTAATGGACGCGGCGCAAAAGGAGACTGTATTTCTATTGCTGTCGCTGATAAAGGACAGTATCAAGATGCAGGAGCAAAGATGATTCATTTAGCTCCAGAAACCACATCTACTATTATTTCAAAATCGATTGTTAAAAATGGAGGAAGGGCTAATTATCGCGGAAGAGTTGTGCTCGGACCTAATGCGGAAAACTCGAAAGCGCATATCGAATGCGATACTTTAATTCTCGATGATATTTCTTCTTCAGACACCATTCCTAGCAATGAGATTAGCAACAATACTTCATATCTTGAACATGAAGCAACTGTTAGTAAAATCAATGATGATCAATTGTTTTATTTGATGTCGAGAGGTTTAAGCAAGCAAGAAGCAACCCAAATGATTATTATGGGATTCATCGAACCATTCTCTAAAGAATTGCCGATGGAATATGCTGTCGAACTCAACCGCTTAATTAAAATGGATATGGAAGGCAGTATTGGTTAATATGAATTACGATTATGATATCATTGTCGTCGGCGGCGGGCACGCGGGAATGGAAGCCGCTTTTGCTTCAGCGCATATGGGCTTAAAAACCCTTTTGATAACATTAAATTTTAAAAAAATTTCAAATATGCCGTGCAATCCTTCTATCGGTGGATCGGCTAAAGGTATCGTCGTTAGAGAAGTTGATGCTTTAGGCGGCATGATGGGCATCTGCGCTGATGAAGGAGCATTACAGATTAAATTTCTTAACACTGGTAAGGGACCTGGTGTTCAATGTCTTCGCGCTCAAGAGGATAAATTAAATTATCCGCGCGTTGTGCAAAGATATGCTTTTAACACACCAAATTTAACATTAAAAGAAGGTATGGTCATCGATTTACTTCACGATGATGAAAAGGTTTTCGGTGTTCGCTTAAAAGACCAAGATATCTATTCTAAAGCTGTTATTTTAACAACTGGAACCTATATGGAAAGTCAAATATTAGTCGGTCATACTTCGCGCGAAGCTGGACCTGATGGAGAAAAGGCTTCTAAGGGATTATCGCCAAAACTAAGTGAGATGGGGATTAAAATTTTACGTCTCAAAACAGGAACTCCTCAAAGAATTAAAAGCTCGTCAATTGATTATGATGTTTTAACTCCTCAATACGGAATGGAAGGTAATCTTTGCTTCTCCTATACTCATGATTATTCATTACCTTTAGACAAACAAATTCTTTGCTATTTAACTTATACTAATGCAAAAACCCATCAATTAATCCGTGATCACTTAAAAGAATCGGCTATGTATGGGGGAATGGTAACTAGTGTTGGACCGCGTTACTGCCCATCTATTGAAGATAAGATTGTTCGTTTTGCTGATAAAGAAAGGCATCAATTATTTCTTGAACCAGAATCTTTAGAGACAGATTCAATTTATTTGCAAGGTTTCTCAACTTCAATGCCAGAAGACATTCAGCTTCAGATGGTTCATTCTTTAAAAGGACTTGAACATGCTGAAATTTTAAAGTACGCCTATGCAATTGAATACGATGCTATTTATCCAACTCAATTTGATCCTTGCTTAATGGTTAAGCGTTGGCCAGGACTTTATTGCGGCGGACAAATTTGCGGTACATCTGGATACGAAGAAGCTGCTGGATTAGGTTTAATGGCAGGTATCAATGCTGCGTTGAAAATTTTAGGAAAAGAACCTCTCATTCTAAAAAGAGATGAAGCTTATATCGGAGTTATGATTGATGATTTGATTAATAAAGGCACGAAAGAGCCATATCGCTTATTATCATCACGCGCGGAATACCGCCTTTTGATGAGACATGATAATGCTGATTTACGCCTTACTGAATACGGGCATAAAATCGGCTTAATCTCAGATGAAAGATATAATAAATTTATTTCTAAATGTGAAAATATCCGTAAAAATAAAGAGATTCTTGAAAAGACAATTTTATCTGGAAAACCTGAAATTGCTGAAAAAGTATCTAAAATTATCCATAGTGATTTTAAAGGTGGAGTATCATTAGCTTTGCTTTTGAAACGACCAGAAGTGAAATATGCTGATATTAAACAATTCGCCGATTTATTATCTTTAGATAAAACCGGTGAAGAGCAATTAGAAATAATGGTAAAATACGAAGGTTATATCGATAAAGAAAAGAAGGAAGCCGAACGCATGCGGAAACTTGAGGAATTAAAAATTCCGAGAAATTTCGACTATAAACACTTAGATGGTTTAGCTTTAGAGGCGAGAGAAAAACTTGCTGAGGTCGATCCTCTAACGATTGGTCAAGCTTCGCGGATATCCGGGGTTAATCCTTCAGATATCGCATGCTTATTAATCCATATTAGGAGAGATAAAAATGACTAAGGAACAATTCTCACTTCTTCTTTCAGAAAATAATTTAATGCTTAGCCAAAATCAACTTAATCAATTAGATCAATACTTTCATCTTTTAATTGAAAAGAATAAGGTTATGAATTTAACCGGAATCACTGAAGAAGGAGAAGTCTACGAAAAACATTTTTATGATTCGTTACTTTTTACTTTCTCTGCTTTTTTTAAAAAAGAAGGAGCGAGTTTAATTGATGTTGGTAGCGGAGCAGGTTTTCCTGGATTAGTTATCGCTATTTGCTATCCAAATTTAGATGTTACTTTACTTGAACCTTTAGGCAAACGCTGCAACTTTTTAAATGAAGTAATTACTGCTTTAAAATTAACGAACGTAAATGTTGTTAATATGCGAAGCGAAGATTACGCGCTGACTAATCGCGAAAAATATGATTTCTGCGTATCTAGAGCTGTTGCCAGATTAAATATCCTTCTTGAATTAATGATGCCTTTAATCAAGGTCGGAGGTATCTTTATTGCTTTAAAAGGCGATAAAGGCGATGAAGAATTATCAGAAGCAGCTAATGCTTTGAAAAAATTATCGGGAACAGTTATTGAAAAGCAAGAAGTAACTTTGCCGACCAATCATGATAAAAGAATTAATATCTTTGTAAAAAAAGAAAAAGCAACCGCGAATACTTACCCGCGGTTATATGCAAAAATAAAAAAGAAACCTTTATAATAAAATCTCGGTTTTGCCGAGATTTTTTGCTTTAAATATAAAAAATGCGATAAAATTAAAATATCACCAATAAAATTTATGACTTTATTGTATTAATAATAGGAGGGCTATGGAGTTAGATGAAATTCTTTCCCAATTAAAAAAAGGGGATTACTCACACTTTCAAGAATTCTATAATCAGACAAGTAAGTCTCTCTTTTTCACCGCGTTGATGATCTTAAAAGATGAGCATCTCGCAAATGATATCGTTCAGGAAAGCTATGTCAAAATGTTTCAAAATATTGACTCACTTGATCCTAAACAAAAAATCAATTATTATCTTACGACTATTGCTAGAAACCTATCTATCAATGAATATAACAAAAGGAAAAGAGAGATAACTGATGAAGAAATGCTTCTCTTAAAAACTGGAACTTATCATTTTTCAAAACTAAATGATGAATGCGAAGCGATTCTTAGTGTTCTTGATGAAGATATTGAACGCGAAATAGTTACTTACCATGTTTTATTTGAATATAAGTTTCGAGAAATTAGTCAATTAGTTGATAAACCTTTAGGAACTGTTCTCTGGATTTATAACAAGGCAATAAAAAAGTTGCAAGAGAGGGTGATTCGATGAAAAAGCAAGAAGTAAAAGAAAAATTGAAACAAGCTTATGAGGAAATAAATGTTCCTTCTTTTGATAAAGGCTTGATTCAAAAACTTGAAGATGCGAGATTAAATCAAACAGTTTCACCAATTAAAAAGAAATTTGTTTTTCCTTGGAAGCCGGCAGCTTTACTTCTCGGTGCAGGGGTTGTAGCCGCGGTGATTTTTATTCCGTGGAACAGCAGTTCTCCAATTTCATCAATCCCAGGAAACGTTATCGAAGTAACTCGCGCGAAGAATGTTATTAGCAATGAAATTATGATTGCTGGCTTATTGACCGATGAAGAAACTGGACAAATTTACGCATTGAGAAAAGCGAGAAGTAATTCGGAAAACTATAAAAAATCAGTCAATTTAATCCACGAATATCTTTTATCTGGTGAATTACTATTAAATAAAAGCGATTTAAAAACAGAAATTTTCTATAATGACAATCCAAATTATAATTATGATTATTTAATGGAAGTGAGTTATTCAGATGCAAATGATCATTTGATGTATCAGTTTTATTATTCGGAAAGTAAAAGATATGAAAGCGATGAAGACGATTTTGATGAAATAAGTATTGATTTCGAAGGCGTTATGATTATTGATAATCAAGAATATCAAGTATTTGGTCATCGCGAAAACGAAGAAAATGAAGAATATGAAGTTGAAACTAATATATCTTTTAATGGCGGGAAAATTCTAAAAGTTGAACAAGAAACAGAAATTAACGAAAATGAATATACTTATACTTATTATCAAAATAATCAACCATTCCGCGAAGTAAGCCAAGAAGTTGAAACTGAAAATGGTCGAAGAGAAATGTCGATATCTGTAAAAGAAGGTAATAAGGAACAAGAATTTGAATTTACTTACTTAGATGATAATAAAATATCATGCGAATATTCATTAGAAGAAGGTGAATCGGAAACAGAAATTGAATTGATGATTACCGAGTATAATGATTATTATCTCTATCAGTCTAAAGGACGCGAAGATATTATCATTGATAAATAAAAGTCAGAAATTTCTGACTTTTTTTATTTTTTACCAATAAAAGTGCTTTCTTGTTTGTATTAAGGATGTAAAGAAAGAAATGAGGTATTTAAAATATGAAAAAATTAATGTTAATCGCTTTAGCAGCTGCATCAGTTGGAATTATGGCATCATGCTCGGTCAGTAATTCATTATCAAATGGTATTGTTGGCAATACCCAATCGAATACATTGGATTTTAAACAAATCTATTCAATGTCAGCGATTTCTTCTATTTCGTTATTTGATAACGTCGGTTCAGTAAGAGGTATGAGAAAAGCTTTAACTGACGCGGATAAAGAAAGAATCATTCAAAATTTCGAGATGGTTGAGAAGTTAATTACAAATAACGCTGTCGTCAGCGAAGAAAAACCTTCAACTATCGCTGGTTACGAAACAATGTATGAAATAACAATTACTGATTTAGATAATACACAGGATGTATACACCTATCATTATAATGAAGTTGCTAGAGAGCAAGAACGCGATGAAGAAGAGATTTATATTGAAGGTATTGTTATCCACGATGATGTCACATATTCGCTAGTCGGTGAAAAAGAACTCGAAGGTAATGAAGTTGAAATGTCATTTAAAGTCTCTTTAGATCAAAATACTTTTGTAACTATCGAACAAGAAAGTGAAGATGGTGAAAACGGATTTGAATATGCGTTATTTGAAAACGGCCGTAAAGTTTATGAAACCGAATTAGAATACGAAGTCAAACGCGGGAAAATTGAATATGAATTTGAAGAAAAATCAACTTCCGGAACTCGCGAATATAAATTCGTTACAGAAAATGTGAATGGTCAAGTGTTTATTATCGCTGAAATTAAGGAAAATGGACAAACGACATACGCTAGATTCCATTTAACTACTGATGCGAATGGAAACAGAGTTTACCAATTTGATTAATAAATAATCTTGGGCTTGCTTAAAAGCAAGCTCTTTTTTTTACTAAGAAAAATACTTATAATAATTTTATGGAAACTTGGAATGAATTTTTTGCTAAAGAAAGAGAATTACCGTATTACCAAAAAATGCATGCAAAAATCATGGAGGAATATAAAGATAGGGTAATCTACCCACCTTATCACGATATTTTGAATGCTTTTAAGTTGACTCCTTTAAAATCGACAAACGTAATTATTATTGGTCAAGATCCTTATCATGAAAAAGGTCAGGCAATGGGTTTAGCCTTTTCTGTTCCCAAAGATAAAGAATTGCCGCCTTCTTTAAAAAATATTTATCAAGAAATCGGTAATGAATATCATCAGGAAGTTAATCAAGATGGTGATTTGACTTATTTAGCTAAACAAGGTGTTTTGTTACTCAATAGAACTTTGACTGTTAGAGAACATCAGGCAAATTCTCATCAAGACTACGGCTATGATATTTTGTTAATGCATGTGATGGAAGTATTGAATAAAGAAGAATCTCCTAAGGTGTTTTTGCTTTGGGGAAGTTTTGCTATTTCTTTAAGAAAATATATTACTAATCCAAAGCATTTAATTTTAACATCTCCTCATCCAAGCCCGCTTTCGGCTTATCGGGGATTTTTTGGGAATAATCACTTTGTCAAAGCTAACGAATTTTTAAGAAAAAATAATTTGACTGAGATAAAGTGGATTAAGAAAGATTATTTAGCCGGTCAATAGACCGATTTTTTTTATTCATGAATATTTATATTCATGTAAGAGGTTGCACGGAATAACAAAAATATTTAAAATATGATTAAAAGAAGAGGTAACAACATATGAAATTATTTGTTTGCGTGGGCTCATCGTGCCATTTGAAAGGATCCCATGATGTTATTAAACGGCTTCAAGAATTAATCAAAGAATACCATGTTTATTATGATATTGAATTAGCGGCATCATTTTGCTTAGGACGCTGCGCGGAAGGTGTTTCCATGATGGTTGATGATGAATTAATTTTAAATGCTAACAAAGATACGATTGATGATATTTTTATTAATCAAATTTTGCCGCGTGTAAGAAAGGAGTAATATAATGGATTTTTTACGTTTTGAAATAGATTCTTGTAAAGATTGTTACTCTTGCTTGCGTAATTGCCCAACTAAGTCAATTAAGTTTATTAATAATAAAGCAGAAATTATTTATGATACTTGTGTTCTTTGCGGACACTGCGTTAATGTTTGTCCTCAAAATGCTAAGCGCGTCATATCAGATGTTGAAAATGTTCGAGAATTAATAAAAAAATATCCAGGAAAAGTTGCTTTGAGCGTCGCTCCTTCTTTTATTTCTAATTTTCCGGTTAAATCTTTTAAGTCTTTTAAAGATGTAGCTTTGAAAATGGGATTTGCTAAAGTTGAAGAAACAGCGATTGGAGCGTTTTATGTTACAAGAGAATATGAACGTTTAATTAGATCAAAAAAATATAAAACATTAATTACTACTTGCTGCCCAGCTGCAGTTAAGTATGTCTGTCAAAACTATCCTGATGCAGTTAAATATTTAGCACCAGTTGTTTCTCCGATGGTCGCTCATGCGAAAATTATTAGACATGATAATGGTGATGACTTCCATGTAGTATTTGTTGGGCCTTGCATTGCGAAGAAAAAAGAAGCCTACGAATCAAAAGAAGTCGACTTTGCTTTGACTTTTGAAGAATTTGAAAAAATGCGAATAGAAGATAATTTAATTTTTCCTAATTTTGAAGACGTAGAGGCAAGTGATAATCGCGCGCGTTTTTATCCAATTACTAGAGGAATAATCAAATCTTTTTCTCATGGTGATACACCTGAATTTGATTCAATTACTGTCGACGGCGTTAGTGATATTATGGACGTTCTCGGAGATATTGAAGAATTAAATGATGTTTTCTTAGAAATGAACATGTGCCGCGGAGGTTGCATTAATGGCCCATGCAAATTATCTAAAAATTCGGCGACAAAAGATAATACTGTCGTTAGAAATTATGTAAGAAAAGAACGCGGTGAAAAATTTGCTGAAAAGCCATACGATGATATTGATTTCTTATATGAATATAAGCCAATTAAAAATCCATTGAAAATTCCTAGTGAAGCAGAAATACAAAAGATTCTCAATCATATTTTCATCTATAAAAAGGAAGATGAGATTAATTGTGGGGCTTGCGGATATAAAACTTGCCGCGACAAAGCCATAGCGGTTTATAACAATATTGCTGATGCTGAATTCTGTATGCCTTATTTAAAAAATCGCGCGGAATCAATTTCTAATGAAATTATTAAGCATACACCTAATGCGATTATTACAATTAATAAATATGGTGTGATTGTTGATGCTAATGAATCGGCATTCCAATTCTTAAAAACCGATAAACGCTGCGTCGGACATTTTTATCAAGAGTATGTCACTTTACCAGAATTATTAGAGGCTTTAGAAAAAGGTGAAAATGTTAAGTCGGTAACAGTTTATCTCGATCAAACTCAGATGTATTGCGATGTTTCAATTACTGTTGTTAAAGAGCATGGATTGGCTTTCGCCATCTTTAAGGATAAAACAGAGGTTACATTGTCTGAAGAAAAAATGCGGGCTTTAAGAAACGAAATGGTAACTGTTACTGATTCTGTTATTAATAAACAAATGATGGCAGTCCAAGAAATTGCTTCATTACTTGGTGAATCAACAGCAGAAGCTAAAGCCGCTTTAGTTAAATTCAAAAACAGTTTAAAGGAAGAAGAATAGTATGAAGTTCTTTATTGATGACGGGTATGTTTCCCTTAATCACGTCGGAGAAGAACTCTGCGGTGATAAGGTAGAAATCGTAAGAAAAGAAAACGGGACAACTATTGTTCTTGCTGATGGTTTAGGATCAGGTGTTAAAGCTAATATTTTGGCTACTTTGACTAGCAAACTTCTTTCCATTATGATTGCTTCAGGCGCGGATATTGAAGAATGTATCGCTTCGGTTATTTCAACATTGCCAGTTTGTAAAGTTAGAAAAGTCGCTTATTCAACTTTTACGGTTATTCATATCGACCATAATGGAAAGGGATATATTTTTGAATTTGATAATCCACCTCTGATTTATATTCGCGACGGGAAACTATACAATCTTCCACGCGAAAAGAAAACAATCATGAATAAAAATGTCTATTGCTCAATTATTGACGGCAAAGAAAATGATACGATTGTCTTTTGTTCCGATGGTGCCCCGCATGCCGGCATTGGGAAAACGATGAACCTTGGATGGTCGATTGAAGACATTGCTGATTATATTATAAAAAACTATAGAATAGATATGTCGGCTAGACAAATTGCGGCGATGGTTGGGGAAACTTGTAATGCTTTATATATGGGTGAGCCAGGTGATGATACGACAGTTGGGGCATTAAAATTAATAACCCCGCTTGCTGTTAATATCTTAGTTGGCCCCCCGGTTAACCCAGAAGATGATTATACGATGGCGGATAGCTTTATGAGAACCGAAGGATTAAAAGTTGTCTGCGGAGGAACGACTAGTAAAATTATCGCTCGTTATCTCCATGAGGATATTAAGACATCATTAAATTATTATTCGCCAGATGTTCCGCCAATCGCGGTCATCAAAGGTATTGATTTAGTAACAGAAGGTGTTATTACTTTAGGAAAAGTTTTAGAAGTTACTCAGCATTATTTAGATATTAAAAGCGTTGATAGCAAGGCTTTGGATGAAAAAGATGGAGCGACATTAATTGCAAATTTAATTTTAAAAAGAGCGTCGCATGTCAATCTTTTTGTCGGTACAACACTTAATCCAGCACATAAAGATTTACCGATTGATTTATCGATGAAAATGAAGATTGTTGAGAATTTAAAAAAATGTTTAGAAGAATGCGGCAAGATTGTTACAATTCAATATCACTAAATAATTGACATTTTTCTTACTTTGTCTAGTTTTTATTAAATGTTATACAAAAAATCTTTATAATAGAAAATGCGTGTGGGAGGAAACATATGAAATCCAACAAAGAATTGTTTGCTGAACTCGATACTTTTATCGAAGAAAAGCATAATGATCCATCAGAACTGATTGCTATTTTGCATAAAGCACAGGGCTTGTTTGGATATCTTCCGATGAACGTTCAGCAGTTCATCGCAGATAAATTAAAAATTAATGTATCAAGAGTTTATGGTGTAGTAACATTTTATTCGTTCTTTACCATGGTGCCAAAGGGAGATAATGTCATCAATATTTGCTTAGGTACTGCTTGCTTTGTTAGAGGAGCAAATGATTTACTAGCAAGAGTCGAAGAAATATTAAAAATTAAAAATGGTGAAACTACTCCAGATGGAAAATTTACTTTAACGACATTGCGCTGCGTCGGAGCGTGCGGATTAGCTCCAGTTATGCAGATTAATGATAAGACGTATGGTAATTTAAAAGTCGATGATATCGACGGAATCTTATCGCAATATTAAGGAGATGACTATGAAGAAGATTAATTCACGTGAAGAATTGTTAGCTTTATATGAACAATATCAGTCACTTCTCGATTTGAGAAAAGAAGAAAAAGATGTTAGTGAAAAGTATCATATTTCTGTTTGTGGAGGAACGGGTTGTACTTCCTCTAATTCTTTAGAAATTGTTGAAGAATTAAAAAAATATGCGGAAATTTATCATGTTGCTGACAAAGTTGAAATTTCTATTACTGGTTGCTTTGGCTTTTGTGAAAGAGGACCGATTGTTAAAATTTTCCCTGATCATACTTTCTATGTTAAAGTAACACCTCAAGATGCTGAAAAAATAATTAAGCAGCATATTGTTGAAGGTAAAGTCGTTGAAGAACTTCTCTATAAAAACGAAAAAGGAGAAAAAATTTCTAAACAAGATAATATTAATTTCTATAAAAAACAGCACCGCATTGCTTTACGTAACTGCGGATTGATTAATCCAGAAGTTTTAGAAGAAACAATTGCGGTTAAAGGCTATCAAGCTCTAGCTAAAGTATTATATGAAATGACATCTGATGATGTTATTAAAGAAGTCTCTGATTCGGGATTGCGCGGTAGAGGCGGAGCAGGATTCTTAACAGGACAAAAATGGCGCTTTGCTAAGGCGGCTGTTTCAGACAAAAAATATATTATTTGCAATGCTGATGAAGGCGATCCAGGAGCTTTTATGGATCGTTCTATCTTAGAAGGTGATCCGCATTCGGTTTTAGAATCAATGGCGATTGCTGGATACGCTATTGGAGCTGATGAAGGTGAAATTTATATCCGCGCGGAATATCCATTAGCGGTTCATCGCTTAGAAATCGCTATTCGCGAAGCTACTGAAGCAGGACTTTTAGGCGATCATATTTTAGGAACAAATTTCTCATTCCATATCAATATTAAATATGGTGCTGGTGCTTTCGTCTGCGGCGAAGAAACAGCATTAATTCATTCAATTGAAGGTAAAAGAGGCGAACCAACTTTAAAACCTCCTTTCCCAGCGACAAAAGGTCTTTTTGGAAAACCTACTAATGTTAATAACGTTGAAACCTGGGCAAATATTCCAGTGATTATTCTTGATGGCGGAAAGAAATTTGCTGAATTAGGAACAGAAAATTCTAAAGGAACTAAAGTCTTTGCTCTTGCCGGAAAGATTAATAATGTCGGCTTAGTTGAAGTCCCTATGGGAACTACGCTTAGAGAAATTATTTATGATATCGGCGGCGGAATTAAAAACGGAAAGAAATTTAAAGCCGTTCAAACCGGTGGACCATCAGGCGGTTGCTTGAGCGAAAAAGATCTCGATACCCCAATTGATTATGATAACCTTGTTGAAAAAGGTTCAATGATGGGCTCAGGCGGAATGATTGTTCTCGATGAAGATGACTGCATGGTTAATATTGCAAAATTCTATCTAGAATTCACGGTTGAAGAAAGCTGCGGTAAATGCACTCCATGCCGCGTTGGTAATAAGAGAATGTTAGAAATTTTAACTAAGATTACCGACGGTAACGGAACTGAGCAAGATTTAGCCGATTTACAAGAATTAGCCCATGTTATTAAAGATTGCTCGTTATGCGCATTAGGTCAATCAGCACCGAACCCGGTTTTATCGACAATGCAAGGATTTATGGATGAATATATCGCTCACGTCAGAGATAAAAAATGTCCAGCTGGAACTTGCAAAAATTTGGTTAATTACGAGATTATCGAAAAGAATTGTTTAGGATGCGGATTATGCGCGCGTAACTGCCCGGTCAATGCGATTTTCAAAACGGATAGACCAGCGAAGAATCCACGTCTTATGGCATATGAAATTGATGGAAGTAAATGCGTAAAATGCGGTACTTGCCTACATAAGTGCCCAGCTAAGGCCATCATCAAATAGGAGGGAAGAAAATGTTAGTTAATATTAAAATCAACGGCAAAGATTATCAAGCAGATTCTTCTTTAACTATTTTGAAGGTTGCTAGACGTTATCATATTCATATTCCGACACTTTGCTATATGTTCCATGAGGAAACTAATCTTGAACATAAACCAGCTTCTTGCCGCGTTTGCGTAGTTGAAGTAAAGGGAAAGAGAAATCTTGTTCCTGCTTGCGCGACTACTGTTTATGAAGGCATGGAAGTAACTACTAATTCGATTAAATGTATTGAATACCGTAAAAACATTGTTGAATTACTTTTATCTAATCACCCGAATGATTGCGTTTACTGCGCGAAAAATAATCGCTGCGAATTGCAGAGTTTAGCTGCTGAATTAGGTATTAGAAATGTTCATTACCACGGAGAACTATCACAGAAAAATGAGTACAAGAATATCCGCGGATTGATGAAAAATCCGGCTAAATGTATCCTTTGTAATAGATGTACTGCTGTTTGCCGTGAAGTCCAATCAATTGAAGCTATCGTTCCAACGATGAGAGGATTTAAGACGGTTATCTCGTCTCCTAGTAAATGTATTACTTGCGGGCAATGTATCCAAGTTTGTCCAACTGGTGCTTTGATACAAGAGGATAATACTTTCCAAGTCGAAAAGCTATTAGCTGATCCAACCAAATTTGTCGTAGTTAATACTGCTCCGGCAGTCCGCGTTTCTTTAGGTGATGAATTTAATTATCCCGCTGGCGCGGATGTCACTAAAAAGATGGTTGCTTCTTTAAGAGAATTAGGCTTTGATAAAGTCTTTGATACCAACTTTGGTGCAGATTTGACTATTATGGAAGAAGCTACAGAATTTATTGAAAGATATAAGTCTGGAAAAAATCTTCCACTGATCACTTCTTGCTGCCCAGGATGGGTGAAGTTTATTGAATCATTCTACCCTGAATTACTCCATTTGCCTTCATCTTGCAAATCGCCTACTGAAATGTTTGGAGCGATTGTTAAATCATACTATGCAGAAAAGAACCATCTCGATCCAAAGGATATCGTTGTTGTTTCATTAATGCCATGTTTAGCTAAGAAAAGAGAAGCGGCAAGAACTGAATTAAGTAATGACGGCTATCAAAATGTCGATATTGTCTTGACAGTTAAAGAATATGCTGATCTTCTTAAAAGAAGAGGTATTGATCTTAGAGAATTACCAGATGCGGACTTTGATCATCCATTAGGTGAATCTTCTGGTGCTGGAGATATTTTCGGTAATACCGGAGGTGTTATTGAAGCCGTAGCTAGAACTGCTTCTAAATGGTTATCAGGTGAAGTTAAAGATGTTAATTTCACTCAGGTTAGAGGTTTATCAGGAGTTAGAGAAGCTTTAGTTAGAGTTTCTGATGATATTTCACTTTCTCTCTGCGTCTGCTCAGGATTAAAGGGAGCTAGAGATGTCTTAGAAAAAATTAAGAGAGGCGAAGCTCATTACGATGCCATTGAAATCATGGCTTGCCCTGGTGGCTGCGTCAATGGCGGAGGACAACCTATTAGACAAGATATGGAACAAATCAATGTTATTAGGGCTCGTCAAAAAGGTATCTACGATATCGATAAGAATAAATTAGTTAGAATTTCTTGCGATAATGAAGAAATCAAAGAACTTTATCATGATTATTTAATCGCTCCGGGTTCAGAAAAAGCTCACGAGTTATTACATACAGTATTCCACGATTCTTCAAAAGCATAACAAAAAAATGGTTCATAACGAACCATTTTTCTTTTGCTTTATTTTGCAGCTTTAATCATTAACTGCGTCAGTTTCTTGGTGAATTCATAAGGGTCTTTTAACGGCATATTTTCCATTAATAAGGCTTCGTCGAGAAGAACTGATGCATAAGTAGATAATTCTTCTTTATCAGTGTTATAAACATTCTCTAAGGCATGGAATAATTCATGGTTAGGGTTGATTTCTAAGATTCTCTTGGCTTTTGGAGAGTTACCTTGGCTTAAAGCCGACATAACTTTTTCCATTTCGAATGAGAGACCTTCTCCGGAAACAAGGCAAACCGGTGAAGAATCAAGGCGAGAAGATAATTTAACTTCATCGACGTCATTGCCTAAGGCATCTTTAATCGCGGTTAATAAATCTTTCTTTTCTTCGCTGGTCTTTTCAATCTCTTTCTTTTCGTCATCGCTTTGCAAGTCGAGATTGCCTTGAATAGATTTAAACTTTTTGTTATCGTATTCGCTTAAGATATCTGTGACGAATTCATCAATATCATCGCTAAAGATTAAGACATCATAGCACTTTTTCTTTAAAGCTTCCATCTGAGGCATCATTTCTGCCGCAGCTTTATCCTTCGCGGAGACATAGTAGATTTCTTTTTGATCTTCTTTCATCTCTGAGACATAAGTCTTTAAGGAGATATATTCATCATGGTTGACAGAATGGTAAACTAAGAGATCTTTCAAATCATCTTTTCTTCTGCCAAATTCATCGTATACACCATATTTGATATTAACACCAAATTCTTTAAAGAATTCACTATACTTATTGAAATCATTTTCTTTCATCGAGGTTAATTCATTTAAAATTTTCTTTTCGACAGAAGAAGCAATTTTCTTGAGCTGGCGATCTTGTTGAAGAATTTCACGGGAGATATTAAGGCTTAGATCACTTGAATCGACAAGACCTTTAACAAAGCGGAGATAATCAGGTAATAAGTCTTTACACTTATCCATGATAAAGACGCCTTTTGAATAGAGTTGAAGACCTTTTTCATATTGTTCTGAATAGAGGTTATAAGGTGCTTTCTTTGGGATGAAAAGCATTGCATCATAGCTAATTAATCCTTCAACATGAGTGAAGATAGAGGTGAGAGGATCATCAAATTCATGGAATTTTTCTTTATAGAATTTATTTAAATCTTCTTGTGATACTTCGCTCTTATTCTTCTTCCAAAGAGGAATCATTGAGTTAAGAGTTTCTAATGTTGTTTCTTCGTGAGTCTTCTTTTCATCATCTTTATCTGGAACTTGATGAGTTACCATCATTTGAATTGGATAACGGATATAATCAGAATATTTCTTGACTAATTCTTCAATTTTATATACTTCGAGGAATTCATCATAGTTTTCTTCTTCGGTATTATCTCTGAGATATAAGGTAATATCTGTTCCATCTGAAGTCTTTGAACATTCTTCAATTTCGTATGTATCTTCACCTTCGGAGATAAAGCGGTAAGCTTTGTCACTATAAGGTGATTTAGTTTCAACAATAACTTTTTTAGCAACCATAAAGGCTGAATAGAAACCAACACCGAATTGTCCAATGATATCGATAGCGTCTTTTCCTTCTTTACCTTCAGCTTCTTTTAACTTCTTTAAGAATTCTGAAGAACCAGAGGAAGCGATTGTACCGAGGTTATTGTTAATTTCTTCATAAGTCATACCGATACCATTATCGCTAATTTTGATGGTTCTATTTTCTTTATTAACTTCAATAAAAATGCGATAATCGTTTCTCTTGGTTAATTTTTCATCATTGAGAGAGAGATAATGATATTTATCTATTGCATCAGACGCGTTAGAAATAAGCTCTCTTAAGAATATTTCTTTATTAGTATAAATCGAGTTAATCATTAAATTGAGTAACCGTTTAGATTCAGTTTTAAATTCTTTTGTTTCTGCCATAAGTTAGAAACCTCCTTTTGCACACAAAATAATTATAACGCGCTTTTTAGCACTGTCAAGTTATGAGTGCTAATTTATTTCTAAAAAAATAAGCCACAAGGCTTAATTTCTTTTCTCTAGCAGATTGTTCAACATTTTTTCTTCGTCGCTAGTGAAGGATTTATCTTCAACAATTGAAACGAAGAGATTCATCAAAGATGGATAAACATGTACTAAATCTTTGTCATTAATAGATATTTCTTCACCGATGGTGTAATGACCGTTGATTAAGCAATAGTCAGTTGAACTTCTCATTATAGATTTGGACTGACATGATGCAATAATCAAACCAGATTTCAATGAAGTTTCGTTACCCATAGTTACCTCTAGTAGTTACATCTTATCAAAATAAATATTTATCGGCAATGAGTTTCTCTTTGTTTATAATTTGTAACCGCTTAGCAAAGAAAATATGGTAAATAATGTTGCTTGCTAAATAAATAAGAAATAAGTAAACAAAAAGTGAACCAAGAGTAAATACTATTGGAGCAGCATCATATATCTGATAAATAATCTCAATTGGAAAATTAATTGGTTCAGATAGAAGCATTAAATTTGAATCGCATAAAATGTTAATTAAAAGATCATATGTGATGATGATACCGGTAAAATAAAGATAATATGGATAATTTTTCCAAGTAGGTTTAAATAATCCGTTATATAAATAAAGTAAAGAACAATAGACTAATCCGCCATGATAGACAAAACTATGAATTGATAGAAAATGGAATAGAGGAACTGATGGTAAAGAAGTGGTTGGGCATATTAAAAATACTAAACCGCCTATTAATGCTCCTCCTCCAATATAAGCGTCGGATATTTTTCTAATAAATGGTGTATTTGCGCGGCTAAGCAAAGCAGCATAGATGAATAATGAGCAGAAAAATAATGGCATCCATTCAATTAATGAAACAAATTCTGTATCGTTAATTATAAATTTATAAAGAATCTTAATAATTTCAAGAATTAAAAAGAAAATACCAATACCAAAGGTAATATTTCTAATTCTTTTTTCAAAAAAATTTTTAGTAAAAACAAAAAGAATCGCAACTATAACTAAAGTAATACCCAGCGCGATAAAGTGCGGAATATTGAAAAGACCATTAGGAGGTAATTCTCCTTCTTTTGCAAAAAAATCAAAAAATGAAAATAGCAAACCAATATTTAGCATACCAACATATGGTAAAACATCGCAGATAACAATTCTATAAGATAAAGTTAGTAAATTATAAAAAAATAAAAAAAGTGACAATGAACGCGTAACTTGTTGATTATCTCTAGCAAATAATTTAAAATCATTAATGCACGCTGGGCTGGCGGAACAGGTATACGCACAGGTCTCAAAAACCTGCGGAAGTGATTCCATGTGAGTTCGATTCTCATGCCCAGCACCATATAAATTGAAACTTCCCCCATTTTTTTGCCCAAATAGGGTATGATAAAAATGGGGGTTTTTGTTATGAAATATACATTAAAAGAAAAGCTGCAGTACGTAAAGAAGCATTTAGAAGAAAATGTACCACTTCATGAGATAGAAAGGAAATATGGATTAAAGACAGAAACATTAAAATATTTTTGTTGGCTATATAAAGTTCATGGAGAAAAAGCCTTTCAAAAAGAAGAAGGAAAGAGAAGAGAATATAAGCGAGAGACAAAATTAAAAGCCATAAGAGAGCACTTAGAAGGTAAGTCATTAAGGAAAATCGGAATCGAATTGATGTTGACAGACCCAAAAATAGTAGGTGATTGGGTTGAGAAATACAAAGCTGAAGGAGAAGAAGGGATAAAAGATACACATTCTCGAGAAGCGTATAAATTACATGATGAGAAAATATTAGAAAAAGAATATAAGAAGTTGT
>CALVKD010000030.1 GCA_944332525.1 uncultured Bacilli bacterium
GATGTATATGACTCATATAGATTCCTCCGTTAAATGTTTGTTTGGTCACTTACATATTAACATAGAATCGAATATGGGTCTTTTCTTATGTGTTGCATTTAATTTGATAAATCATCTACAAAAAAAGAAGCATTTGCTTCTTTTATAATAAATTTAGTTCTTTTAAAAACTTTTGAAAATTTTCGTAGGCTTTATCTTCGTCTTCGCCTTCAATATTAATAACGAAAGGTGTTGATGAAGGAACAACTAAGGCCATGACATTCATTATTGATTTTAAATCAGCCTCTTCGTCAAAGACTTTAATAGTGATAGAAGATTTGAATTGATTAGCCTCAGCAACTATCTGCGCGGATAAGCGAGATGTTAATCCTTTTGTGTTATTAACTTTTCCTTCAATTACTTTCATATTTTTACCTCATTTACTCATTATCATTATTTTACTATTTAATTAATTTTTCAGCAATAATATAAAACAATGATTGTTTTGTTATAGTGCCTGAATGTTAAAAAAAGATAAAAATAATAAAAGCCAAAAAAATTATCTATTTCTTTTCATTTTCATTTAAGTAAAAGATGGTTTTACTATTAAAAACATAAAAAATATATTATAATATTTTCGGTTTTATAGGAGGAAAAAAATAAAACATGTCAGAAGAAATTAAAAAGACCATGAAATCTGTCGATGGTAATACTGCGGCAGCTTTAGAGTCTTATAATTTTACCGAAGTTGCTAGTATTTATCCGATTACCCCATCATCAACGATGGCAGAATTAGTCGAACAATACGCAGCTGAAGGAATGAAGAATTGCTTTGGCAATACTGTTAAGGTTGTAGAAATGCAATCTGAAGCTGGTGCTTCCGGTGCCGTCCACGGCGCATTACAAGGTGGGGCATTAGCCACAACTTACACCGCATCCCAAGGTTTATTATTAATGATTCCAAATATCTATAAATGGGTCGGTGAATGCTTACCAGCTGTTTTACACGTCTCAGCTAGAGCTATCGCATCTAGATCATTATCAATTTTCGGTGATCACCAAGATATTTATGCAATTAGACAAACCGGCATTACTATGATTTGCTCACACTCTGTTCAAGAGGTTGCAGACTTAGCTTCTGTCGCTCACTTAGTTGCTATTAAATCAGCAGTTCCTGTTTGCCATTTCTTCGATGGTTTCAGAACTAGCCACGAAATTCAAAATGTTGAATTTGTCGATTCAAGTGAATGGAACAAATTACTCGACAAGGATGCTCTCGAATCATTTAGAGCAAGAGCTTTAAATCCACATACTCACCCAGTTACTAGAGGTGGGGCAGAAAACGATGATATCTACTTCCAAGGTAGAGAAGCTCAAAATGCTCACTTTGATAAGGTTCTTGATGTTGTTGAATACTACTTCAAAGAAGCCACAAGATTAACTGGCAGATACTATGCTCCATTTGTTTACTATGGTGCTAAAGATGCTGATAGAGTTATCATCGCAATGGGTTCAATTACTGAAACAGCGATGGAAGTTGTTGATGCTCTCAACAAGAAAGGTGAAAAAGTCGGCTTAGTTAAAGTCCACTTATACCGCCCGTTCTCAGCTAAACACTTAGTTTCTGTTATTCCTGAAACAGTTAAGAAGATTGCTGTTCTTGATAGAACAAAAGAAACTGGTGCAACTGGCGAACCTCTCTACCTTGATGTCGTCGCAGCTCTTGAACAAATGAACCGCCACGTCGATGTCATCTTAGGTGGTAGATATGGTTTATCTTCAAAAGATACTCAACCAAAACACGTTAAGGCTGTCTATGATTTCCTCAATGCTGAAAAGCACTGGACATCATTCACTGTCGGTATCAATGATGATGTAACTCATTTATCTATCCCAGTTGATGATAGCTTCCACGTCGAAGGCGACTATACTTCATGCTTATTCTACGGATTAGGTTCTGATGGTACAGTTTCTGCTAACAAGTCATCAATTAAGATTATCGGTGATGCAACTCACCAATATGCTCAAGCATATTTCGCTTACGATTCACGTAAGGCTGGTGGTGTCACTCGTTCACACTTAAGATTTGGTAAGAATCCTATCCACTCAACTTATTATGTTGAACACGCAGACTTCTTATCTTGCTCACTTGATTCTTATATCTTCAAGTTTGATATGATCAAGTGCTTAAAAGATAACGGAACATTCCTCCTCAATACAGATATTCCGGCTGAAGAATTACCAAACCGCATGCCAAACCGCATGAAAAAGCAATTAGCTGAAAAGCATGCTAAATTCTATATTATCGATGCTAATAAGATTGCTTTAGGTATCGGCTTAGGTAGAAGAACTAACACGATTTTACAATCAGCATTCTTCTATCTCAATCAAAACATCATGCCATATGCTCAAGCAAAAGACTTGATGAAACAATTTGCTAAGAAATCTTACTCTAAGAAGGGTGAAGAAATCGTTCAGATGAACTATAAAGCAATTGATGCTGGTTCAGATGGCTTAGTCGAAGTTAAGGTTGATCCAGCATGGGCTGAATTACCAGTTAATAAAGTCACTAGCAAGACCGGCGATGAATACTTTGATTCATTTGTCGATGTAATCGGCAACCTTGACGGTTATGATCTCCCAGTTTCTAAATTTACTGAATACGAACTCCTCGATGGTACTATGAGAAATGATGTTACCTTCATGGAAAAGAGATCAATTGCTGATAGAGTTCCACTTTGGAATAAAGATGCATGTATTCAATGTAATCAATGTGCATTCGTCTGCCCTCACGCAACTATTCGTCCATTCCTCTTAACTGACGAAGAAGTTGCTAAATTACCAGAAAACGTCAGAGGTGATGTTTTACCAGCAATGGGTGGACCAGCTGTTAAAGGACTTAAGTTTAGAATTCAAGTTTCACCACAAAACTGTGTTGGATGCGGACTCTGTGTCGTTGAATGCCCAGGTAAAGGTGGCGTTAAGGCTTTGGAAATGGTTGAAGCAAAATCTCAATTTGCTGTCCAAGAACCAGCAGCTGATTACTTATATAAACACGTTGACTACAAGACTGGCGGATTCCCTGTAACAACTGTTAAGGGTGCATCATTCTTAATGCCATATGCTGAAGTTTCTGGCGCTTGCGCAGGCTGCGGAGAAACTCCATATTACCGTTTAGCTTCTCAATTATTCGGTAAAGATATGATGATTGCTAACGCAACTGGTTGCTCATCAATTTATAACGGCTCAACTCCATTAACTCCTTTCTGCACTGATAAGAACGGAAATGGTATCGCTTGGGCTAACTCCTTATTCGAAGATAACGCTGAATATGGCTTCGGTATGAGATTAGCAACTGATTACAAACTTGATCAAATTGTTAAGATTCTTACTGAAAGCAAAGACGAAGTCGAAGATGAACTCAAAGCAGTTATCGATGACTATGTCGCTCACATTAAAGATAGAGACTATGTCAGAACTATCGTTGATAAGTTAGTTTCTTTAGTCAAAGCTTCTAAGAGTGAAAAAGTTAAAGCAGTTCTCGAATATGAAAGAGACTTAATCGATAAGTCAGTCTGGATCGTCGGCGGCGATGGCTGGGCTTACGATATCGGTTACGGCGGACTTGATCACGTTATCGCTAACGAAGAAGATGTCAACATTCTCGTTCTTGATACTGAAGTTTACTCCAATACCGGCGGACAATCTTCTAAGTCTTCACAAACTGGATCTATTGCTAAATTCACAGCTTCTGGTAAGAAGACAGCTAAGAAGAACCTCGCTTTAATGGCTATTGCCTACGGCAATGTCTATGTTGCACAAATTTCTATGGGTGCTAACAAGATGCAAGCAATCAAGGCTTTAAAAGAAGCTGAATCCTACAATGGACCTTCACTTGTTATCTGCTACTCTCCTTGCCAAGCGCACGGACTTAAAGGTGGATTAGCTAACTCACAAATCACTGAAAAGCAAGCAGTTGAATGTGGTTACTTCCCAATCTTCCGTTATGATCCACGTCTTGAAGAACAAGGTAAGTGCCCAATGCAAATGGATTGCAAAGATCCTGACTTCTCCAAGTTTAGAGACTTCGTTATGACTCAAACAAGATACTCTCAATTACCTAAGGTAAATCCTGCTCATGCAGAAGAGTTATTAACTAAATCTCAACATTATGCAGAAATGCGTTATAAGAGATTTAAAACTCTTGTTTGGACTGACGAAAACAAGTAATCTCTAATAAAACAAATTAAAAATAGAGCTAAGGCTATTTAGCTCTATTTTTTTTGCAAAAGAAAAGGATTGCTGGCTCTTACAGCAATCCCCCTAGAAAGGAGATAATTTAGACATGAGAAATCTAAAATATCACTAATTTAGTGAAGCTTACGCTTCAGGAGCAAAGATATAGATACCTCCATTATAGAGGTCATTTGTTAAATCAACTTCTACTCTAATTCCGGTTTCATCAGTGAAGACAGCATAGACAATGGTATCGCCATACCAATCTTCATCAGTGTAGTCTTCTTGACGTGTAAAGCCGTTTTCAACTAGTGCTTCCATAAATTCTGCTAGGAAAGCTTGCGATAAGTCAGGTGTTTCCATCCAAACTTCATCGTAATAATAACCATCATTATAGAGTTGAAGGCTTCCGGCAGCTACAGATGTTCCCCAGTTTCCAGTTAAGGCTTCTTTGAAAATATAAGGGATTTTAGCTGCACCTTCTTCTCCTAAGATTGAGATGAGAGTATTGTAGACATCGATATCTTCAGTGAACCATGATGTCGGTGTTGTCCATTCAGGAACTCCCTCAATTAAAGTTAATAATTCTTCATCAATTGCGACATTATCATATGTGTAAGTAATAGTTTCTTGACCTACCGCCATCCACATTGTATAATCGCTGACAATTGATGTGATATGAGTTTCATCGGTATTGATAACAATGTCTGTTGCATAAGGAGTGTATGTGGTGAATGGGAAAGCTTCGCCATAGTTATATACTCCCTCAATAATACCGTATGTATTAGTTCCGGTTTCTTCGACAACTCTAGGTGATAAATCAAAAGGTCTAATTACTTTTGATAGAGATGTTGCTTCAATTGCAGCACTTGGAGAAGTAACCATAAATCCATCTGCTCCTTCAGCTAGGACAAACGGAATAACTTTTCCTTCGCGGTAGACATAACCATTTGAAGGAGTATAAGATGTGATAGTTTCTACCCCGTCTACTTCCTCAATAACTGGTACATACATTAAAACTACATCATCATAGAAAACAATTTTTACTGAATCATCAGCATATTCGCTGGTAACAGTAATTTCAACATCACTTGTTCCGTCTAATTTGCCAGTAATATATTGAGCTTTGAACTCATCTCCAGCTGTTTCAGATGGGGCTGTGATATTAGTGATATCACCTTCACCTATAGCACCAAACTTTAATTCGGCTTCATAATGGATGGTATTACCATATCCGTCATCTCCGCTATTGGAGACGAGCTTTAATCCGGTAACTTGTCCGTTTTCAATGATTGCTTCACCTTCTAAGGTAGCGCCAGTTAATTCTACTCCACTATATGTAGCTAGAATGTCAATTAGATCTAAAACCCCAATATAGTCAAATGTAGTTCCATCTTTACTAGCTAAAGTATCTGGCGTCAGGAAAGATGAAACTTGAAGCATTTCAACATAATCAGCGAATAGGTAATTATACATATAATCAAATACGACTGGTTCATATTTGATATCACCTGTCAAAGCATCAATCCTCGCTTCTGCAACTAAACCATCGCTATCTTTACAATAAGTTAAGGTTGATTCTTCACCATCAAATAGCAAATACTGTGTAATATTTTCTTCATTATAGGCTAAGTAACCTTCTGCAACGGTTTCTTTTGTATCAGCTGTTTCATCGACTAACTCAATTTTTGATGTAACTTTCATTTCATCAGCAGCAAGAGATGTTAATTTATCCGCAGTGATGAAAGAAGTGTATGGAGCAGTATATGTCGACACGAAGGTTTTTAATTCTTCAATCGATGAAGTACCAATATTTTTGAAAGTTCCAGCAAGTTCAGGATCGTGTTCTTCTTCGCCATCAAATGTTACTTGGAAATGAATGTCTCCTTCTTCTGTTAATGTGAAGATAGTGTCTCCAAAATATCCATAGTAATCACTTGCATCGAATTGCAATAAAGATAATAAGTAAATTGCTAAATATTGATTATCGCTAGCAACTGTTTCTGCATCTTGCTGAGTGAACATGTCTGGAGTCATTTCAACTAATTCTCCAATGTAAGGCATCATGCAAGTTTCAGCTAAATCAACATAATATGTTTCACCAGTTTCATAATCTTCAGAAGTGACTACTCCTCCAACATTGACTTCCCCATCAGCTAAATCAAACATGAAAGTATATTCAGTTTCCTCACCTTGAATTAATGGCAGTTGGATATATCCTGATTCGTTAAATCCGAAATAGTAATAACCTTCACTAAGATTTATTACATCCGTATAAGTAACATCTTCATAAAGATATTCTAATGAGAAATTTAAATCTTTAGCCATATCTAATATAGCAGTTTCAACTTCAGCAGCAGTTAACTTATCTGCTTCAATTGGTGTGCTACTTGATGATACCGGAGTGCTTGTTGAAACTGAAGGTTCTACAGCACTAGATGTGGACGGCATTGGTTTTTCGGATGTTGATACCGATACTGAAACCACTGGTTCGGTAGTACCAACAGAAGTTGAAATTGTTGCGACTGTACTCGACGATGTACCTCCGCAAGCGGCTAATAAACCAAGAGACGATACAAGTAATAAAGCTAATTTTTTTGTGTTCATGTTTTATCCCCCTCTTTTTATTAATAAAATTAAAAGAAAAAGATAATATGAAAGATAATTTCCCTACGAATATTATCGCTAATTAAATTTTCCCCTTTTTATTAATGACTTAATGGTAACCCTTTAAGATATATAATTGCAAGACTTTAATATTAAAAAGTTTACAAAAGATTTTTGATTAAAAATTTATACAAAGTATAAAACATTTTTTTGAATAAGATTTAAATTAAGAAATAGTATTGAAATATTAATCGATAAAAAAATATTTAATGATTAGCATACGCCTATCTGCCTTTTTTTGAAGGTGGATTTTTGCTATTATCTTCTTACGAGAGAAGTAATAATAAGGATATTTTTTATGATAGGGTACATTCATTCTTTTGAAACCTTCGGTACGGTTGACGGTCCAGGAATTCGTTATGTTATTTTTGTTAAAGGTTGCCCTTTAAGATGTTTATATTGCCATAATCCAGATACTTGGACGATGGATAATGCAAAACAATACGAACCTGATGAAATAGTAAAATTGATTAATAAGTATAAAGCCTATTATGTTAATGGCGGAGTAACAATTTCAGGTGGAGAACCTTTATTGCAGATTGACTTCTTGATTGAACTCTGCAAAAAACTAAAGGAGAATAACTACCATGTAGCTATTGATACTTCAGGGGCTGTCTATGATGAAAATAATGAAAATTTAATTAACAAATTAAAAACATTAAATAAATATGTTGATCTCTATCTTTTAGATATCAAGCATATTAATAACGAAAAACATAAATTACTAACTTCAAAGGGTAATAAGAATATTCTTTCTTTTGCAAGGTTTCTTGATCAAGAAAATAAAAAGATGTGGATTAGACATGTTATAGTCCCTACCATCAATTTAGATGATGAATCATTGATAGAGACTAGGAAATTTATTGATACGTTAAAAAATGTTGAGAAAGTTGAAATACTCCCTTATCATACGATGGGTATTGTTAAATATGAACAATTAAATATCCCTTATCCTTTAAAAGGTGTGAGAGTTCCTACAGAAGAAGAAATATCTCATGCTAAAGAAATATTGAAGAGGTGACTAAATTGAAACAGATTAGAGTTATTGCTATTTCAGGTGATTCATGCGCGAACTGCTATAGCGTATCTAAGCAAATTATGAGCTTTAAAGACACATATAAAGATGTTGAATTCTCTTCTCTGGAGGCTAGTGAAAATCCAGCATTTATCTCCAAATACAAAGTAGAATATGTTCCAACTATTTTGATTTTAAAAGGCGAAGAAGAAATTGCTAGAGCTAGAGGTTATCAACCTGAAGAAATCCTCGAAATATGGCTTGAGGATAAAATAGAAAAAGCGCGGGAGGAATAAAAATGGCTTACAAAATTTATGATGGCTGGGAAGGTTTTAATCTCGGTCATTGGTCTAATGACGAAGTAGATGTCAGAGATTTTATTCAAAGAAACTATGAACCATATGAAGGTGATGGTAGTTTTCTTGAAGGACCAACAGACGCTAGTGTTAAACTATGGAATGAAATATTAGAGTTATCAAAAAAAGAGCGTGAACACGGCGGTGTCCTTGATGCTGATACAAAAATTGTTTCAACAATTACTAGCCATGGACCTGGATATATAGATAAAGAATTAGAAAAGATTGTCGGCTTGCAAACCGATGTTGCATTTAAAAGATCACTCCAACCTTTTGGAGGTATTAAGATGGCTGAACAAGCTTTATCGCTTTATGGCTATCAAATTGATCCAGAAGTTAAAGAAATTTTTACAAAATACCGTAAAACGCATAATCAAGGTGTCTTTGATGCTTATACTCCGGAGATGAGAAGATGCCGGACTGCCCATATTCTTACTGGATTACCAGATGCTTATGGACGCGGAAGAATTATTGGTGATTATCGGAGAGTGGCACTTTACGGAATTGATTATTTAATCCGTCATAAAGAAAACGATCGCTCTTTATTAGAAGGAGAAATGCGTCCAGATACTATTCGTGACCGCGAAGAGTTAATGGAACAAATCAATGCTTTAAAAGCTTTAAAGGAAATGGCTGCTAGCTATGGCTATGATATTTCTGAACCGGCAAAAACTGCAAAAGAAGCTATTCAGTTCCTCTATTTTGGATATTTAGCTGCAATTAAAGATCAAAATGGCGCGGCCATGTCAATTGGCAGAAATACAACATTCCTTGATATTTATATTCAAAGAGATTTGAAAAAAGGCTTAATTACTGAAAAAGAAGCTCAAGAATTAATTGATCACTTAGTTATGAAATTAAGAATCGTTAAGTTTATGAGAACTAAAGCCTATAACGAATTATTCTCTGGCGATCCAACTTGGGTTACAGAATCTATTGGCGGAATGGGAATTGATGGCAGAACTTTAGTTACTAAGACTTCATTTAGAATTCTTCATACATTAACTAATTTAGGACCAGCGCCTGAACCAAATTTAACAGTCCTTTGGTCAAAGCGTTTACCATTAGGTTTTAAGCGTTTCTGTGCAGATTTATCGATTAAAACATCTTCAATTCAATATGAAAGTGACGATTTAATGCGTCCGGAATTAGGCGATGATTATGCAATTGCTTGCTGCGTTTCCGGAATGAGAGTCGGAAAAGATATGCAGTTCTTCGGCGCTAGAGCTAATTTGGCTAAATGCCTTCTCTATGCTTTAAATGGTGGCGCGGATGAATTAGTAAAGGATAAGGTTACTGGTAAGCCTCTTCAAGTATCACCAAGATTTTCAAAAGTCACATCTGATGATGCTCTTGATTATCAAGATGTCTTACAAAAATATGACAATATGATGGAATGGTTAGCCGGTGTATATGTTAATGTCTTAAATGTTATCCATTATATGCATGATAAATATTCTTATGAAGCAATAGAGATGGCCTTACATGATTCAAAAGTTAGAAGATTCTTTGCAACAGGTATCGCCGGATTATCTTGCGCGGTTGATTCTTTATCGGCTATTAAATACGCTAAAGTTTATCCGATAAGAAATGAAGAAGGATTGATTACCGATTTCCGTACTGAAGGAGATTTCCCAAAATATGGAAATAACGACGATAGAGTTGATGAAATCGCTGTTTGGTTAGTTAAAACTTTTATGAACAAAATCAAAAAGCATTACACTTACCGCGAGTCAATTCCAACAATGTCTATTTTAACTATTACATCCAATGTTGTTTATGGTAAAAATACCGGTAATACTCCAGATGGTAGAAGAGCTGGAGAAGCTTTAGCACCAGGAGCTAATCCAATGCACGGAAGAGATTCTAACGGAGCCTTAGCTTCACTTGAATCAGTAGCGAAACTGCCTTATGATTACGCTAGAGACGGAATCTCAAATACATTCTCAATTACACCTAATTCACTTGGAAAAGAAGATTAATATAAGGAGGTAAAAATATGTCCAATAAAGTAGATAATTTAGTCAATATGCTCGACGCATATGTCGGAGACGGAGGATATCACTTAAACGTCAATGTTTTTAACCGCGATACCTTATTAGATGCTCAAAAACATCCTGAAAAATATCCGCAGTTAACAATTAGAGTTTCTGGATATGCTGTTAACTTTATCAAGCTTACTAAAGAGCAACAAGATGAAGTTATCAAGAGAACAATTCACGAATCGATGTAATAAAAAAACATCTGGCTTATCGGTCAGATGTTTTATTTTATTCTTCTTCCTTTTCTTTACTGACGTAAGATGTGTAGTCGTAGTCGATAGTTATAACAGGATTGTATTTATCGCTGATGGATATTACTTTGTTATGAATTTGTTCCATTGCTTTCTCTATTGAAAGATTTTTCTCATTTTTTATTAAGACATCGAAAACGACATTTATATGAGTTGGACCTTTAACAACACGGAAATCGTGGATATTGATAATATATGGAATATCTTTTAAAGCTGAGGTTACTTCGCCTTTAATTTTATCTGTTAAAGGATCACCTATTACTATTGGATCCATGTGCAGGGTGGTGATAACATTTAATTCTCTTTGAATTTCTTTTTCTATATTATCAATTAAATCGTGTATTTCCAAAATATTTTTTCGAGCGTCTATTTCTACGTGGCAAGTTGCAAAATAGATGTTTGGACCATACGAATGAATTTGAAGATCGTGATATCCGAGAATATTTTTTTCGCGTTTGATAATTTCAATGAATTTTTGAATTAATTCTTCACTTGGCTTTTCACCGATTAAAGGGTTAGATGTTTCAATAATTAATTTAATTCCGTTAACTAAGATGAATAGACCAACAATTAATGATAAATATCCATCAATGTAGAATGAGAATATTTTTGAGATAACTAAACCGATTAAAACAGCAGATGTCGCGATTACATCGTTACGGGAATCACATCCAGCCGCGAGTAAAGTGGCTGACGAGATTGTTTTAGCAATCTCTTTATAAAATAATCCTTGGTATAGTTTAATTAAAATAGAAACTGCCAAAGCGCATAAAGTGATATAGAAATATAAATCTGATAGAGGAACAAATTCTTCGCTAAAAGATGCAATGATGTCTTGAACTGAAGAAATTATCAATTCACCTCCGACAAAGACGATAATTAATGAGACAATCAATCCAGCGATATACTCAATTCTCGCGTGACCAAATGGGTGAGATGAATCTGCCGGTTTGGTGGACAATTTAAAACCGACTAGACTGACGATAGAACTTCCAGCATCGGTTAAGTTATTTAAACCATCTGCAACAAGAGAGATAAGACCGAATATTAATCCGAGAATTAATTTCATTAAGCAGACAACAATGTTGCTGACGATTCCAAAGATGGAGGCTAGTAAACCATAATGTTCCCTAACTTTACTATCATTGATATTGTTTGAATTTTTAACAAATAATTTAATTAATAATTTTGTCATACTATCTTTTCCTAATTAAAGCAATTAAGGAGATGATAAAGTAGATTGATGAAAGCACTAAAAGAATATAACCAATTATATCTAGAAGAATATCAAGAAATCCTCCGATACCTATTATTAAAATGATAACTGCGAAGATGATTGAAGGAATTTGATGAATCAATTCTTCAGCCCAACCTTCTTTAGCCATAATGATTCTAATTAAAGCGAAAATTAAGATTAAAACTGATATAATCCAAGTTAAGGCATCGTGCCAAAAAATTAAAATAATTCCGGAAATAATGGTTATTAATGCACTAGTGAATTGACTGTAAGCTACTGGCGTGCGAAAGCGCAAATCTTTAATTGATTGTATAAATGCTGGCAAAGTAAAAGCGATAATTAAAACTCCGCTAATAATAAAGACGATATTAGCTAAAATTTCACCGCTTAATAAAACAAATAATAAGCCAACTATAATACCGACTAAAGAAATGGTTAAACCGGTTATTCTAAATTGCCTTTGATTTGATTCATTCATTTGCTTTTCTCCTTTGCTAATTATTATATAATTAGGATTTTGATAATTCAAATAATAAAAATGTGATTATTATTCACTGGTGTAGTAAAATAACAAGGCGAGGTGATTAACGTGGAAAAAGATCAGATTATTATTAAAGGAGCAAGGGAAAATAATTTAAAAAATATTGATTTAACGCTTCCAAAAAACAAACTAATCGTGTTCACCGGTGTCTCCGGCTCAGGAAAATCAACCTTGGCATTTGATACTATTTATGCCGAAGGACAAAGAAGATATCTGGAGTCTTTATCTAGTTATGCTAGACAATTTTTAGGTGGGAACGAAAAACCGGATGTCGATTCGATTGAAGGACTATCACCTACTATTTCAATTGATCAAAAAACTACATCTCATAATCCGCGTTCCACGGTTGGAACAGTTACAGAAATTTATGACTATCTTAGGGTTCTTTTCGCTCGTATAGGTGTTGCTTATTGTCCAGATCACCATACAAAAATAGTTAAATTTACCCCTAAACAAATTATTGATATCATATATAACAATCATCAGTTAGGTGAAAAAATTAATATTCTTTCGCCTTTAGTAAAAAATGAGAAAGGTACACATAAAGATACATTAGAAAAGTTTTTTAAACAGGGTTATTCACGTTTTAAGGTCGATGGAGAAACATACCGCTATGAACAAATTCCTCCTCTAGAAAAAAATAAGAAACATTTTATCGATATCGTTATCGATAGAATTGTTCTTTCTGAAGAGAAGAAAACGAGAATCGCTTCATCTATTGAAAATGCTTTGGAAGCATCTTCTGGATATGTAATTATTGAAGATCAAAGCGGAAAAGAAAGCTTATACTCTGATAAGGCTTCTTGCCCAATATGCGGTTTTAGCGTTCCACCTCTTGAACCTAGATTATTTTCTTTCAACAATCCACTCGGTGCATGTCCAACTTGTGGAGGCATCGGTTTAAAAAGCGAAGTAGCTGAAGATTTACTCGTTCCAAATATGGACTTGTCCCTTAATCAAGGTGCGATTGCTTTTTTAAAAGGCAGTATGCAAAATAATAATCTCGACTGGCAGCAATTTAAGTATGTTTGCCTTTATTACGGTATTCCAATGGATGTCCCATATCGGGAATTGACTCAGGAGCAAAGAAAAATTTTGCTGCGCGGAAGCGGTGATGATATTGAAATACCGGTTAAATTAAGCAGTGGACATACTTCATATAAGCGCGGCTTTGAAGGTATTGCAAATAGAATCGAAAGATTATATCCGGAAACCGAATCTGAATTTAATAGGCGTTGGTATCGCAGCTTTTTAAGAGACCATGAGTGCCCGACTTGCCATGGTGCTCGGTTAAATGAAAAAGTTCTTTCTATTAGAATAGGCGGACTAAATATTAATGAAGTATGCCAGATGTCTCTTAATAAACTTTATAAATTTTTTGATGAATTAACGTTAACTAAAGAAGAAGAGCAAATCGCTTCACTTGTTCTTAAAGAAATTAAGAATAGAATTTCCTTCTTAATTGATGTTGGACTTGAATATTTAACATTAGGAAGAATTGCTACGACATTATCTGGTGGCGAAGCCCAAAGAATCCGTTTGGCAACTCAAATTGGTTCGCGGTTAACCGGCGTTTTATATATTCTTGATGAACCATCAATTGGTTTACATCAAAAAGATAATGACCGTTTAATTTCTTCTTTGAAAAAAATGCGCGATTTGGGTAATACCTTAATTGTTGTTGAACACGATGAAGATACGATGTTAGCTAGCGACTATTTAGTTGATATTGGACCAGGTGCCGGAGTGCATGGAGGCAGAGTCGTGGCAGCAGGCACGGTTGAAGAAGTGATGAAAAATGAAAATTCTTTGACTGGGCAATATTTATCCGGCAAGAAATTTATTCCTTATTCACCATATAGAAATAAGGGTAATGGCCACTTTTTAGAAGTAATCGGTGCAGAATGCAACAACTTAAAAAAGATTAATGTCAAAATTCCTTTGGGTAGCTTTACCTGCGTAACCGGTGTATCTGGATCGGGTAAATCTACTTTGGTGAATGAGGTAATTTATAAAAATGTTTATAATAAATTATTCCGCGGTAAAGAAAATGCCGGAAAAGTAAAAGAAATTAAAGGAATTGAGTATATTGATAAAGTTATTAACATTTCTCAAGATCCGATTGGCAAAACTCCGCGTAGTAATCCAGCAACCTATATCGGCGTTTTTGATGATATCCGCGATTTGTTTGCTTCGACTGTTGAGGCTCGGGCACGCGGTTATACCAAAGGTAGATTCTCTTTTAATGTCAAAGGCGGTAGATGTGAAGCTTGTGAAGGTGATGGAGTAAAACGCATCAGTATGTCTTTCTTCCCAGATGTTTTTGTTGAATGTGAAGAATGCCATGGTAAGCGTTATAATGACGAGACATTAGAGATTACTTATAAGGGTAAAAATATTTATGATGTTTTAGAGATGACTTGCGAAGAAGCAAAAAATTTCTTTGAAAATATTCCAGCTATTTACCGGAAAATTAAAACCCTTTGCGATGTCGGATTGGGATATGTTAAACTCGGTCAATCTTCAACTACCCTTTCTGGCGGTGAATCTCAAAGGGTCAAATTAGCTGCTGAATTGTCAAGAAGAGCCACCGGTAATACACTTTATATTCTTGATGAACCAACAACTGGACTACATATTGATGATGTTAGATGTTTACTTGATGTTTTGAAATCCTTTGTAGCAGGCGGTAACACTATATTGGTTATCGAACATAATCTAGATTTAATTAAATGCGCAGACTATATTATTGATTTAGGACCTGATGGCGGTGAAAATGGTGGACAAATCGTCGTCACCGGAACACCTGAAGAGGTTGCTAAATGTGAAAAATCTTATACCGGCATATATTTAAAGAAGATTCTTGAACGCGATAAAAAGCGGATGAACTCAATTTAATTGCAAGTGACTATTTACTTTTGTATGATTTTAAAAAAGGAGGATTATGACTAATAAGACTATTACTGTCGAAACTTATATTAATCATTTCGGATTAACAGTTCTTTGCGGATATGAAGAAATTTCTTCTAGAACTATTTCAGAAATGGCTACTAACCGTCCGGGTTTTGAACTCTGCGGCGTTTTTAAGTCGAGCGAACGTCATAGATTAGTTATCCTCGGTAACAGAGAAATTGAATATATTAATGATCATGATGAAAAACGGTTAAGAAAAGTCTATGAATTTTTAACCTCTAAAGAATGTCCAGGAATTGTTATTTGTTCATCACTTGAATGTCCAAAAGCTTTACTTGAAATCGCTAGAAAAAATCATTGTCCAGTTTTATCTACTGGAATGCGGACTAGTGATTTAATTGTTCAGACATTTACTTATCTGCAGGAAGCTTTAGCCCCGACGACTAATTTACATGCTTCTTTGCTTGAAATATATTCAATGGGTGTTTTAATTCTTGGAGAATCTGGAATCGGAAAATCGGAAACCACATTGGAATTAATAAAAAAAGGTCATAAGCTAATTGCTGATGACCGCGTTGATATTACATTAATTAGAGGTAAATTAATTGGAAGAGCTCCAGATTTATTGACTGGGGTGATGGAAGTAAGAGGTATTGGAATTATTGATATTGCTAAGCTCTTTGGAATTAATTCTCTTAGTAAAGAAGAAAGAATCATGTATGCGATTAAATTAACACCTTTTAAAAAAGAAAACGTTTATGATCGCTTAGGCAATTCAATCCAATATTTAAATATTTTAGGTGTTAATGTTCCTTTGTTGAATTTGCCGGTTTCTGGTGCGCGTTCAATGGCAGAAATTATTGAAGTCGCTGTCACTAATCTTAAGTTAAAAGATCAAGGTATCGATTCGACTTTCGAATTTGAAAATAGAATGAATGAATTGTTGCTTAAAAAGAAAGGGTAATTATGAATAGCTTATTTTTTATTCCATCGGGAATTTATATTGGTAAATTACATATTGCCTTTTATGCGATTTGTATTATTGTTGGTGCTATTGTCGCCTATAAGCTATCGCAGCATTTTTTAAAGAAAAAAGGATTTGACCCTGAGGCGATAGAAAATCTTTTCTATATCGCTTTTCCATGCGGAATTATCGGCGCGCGTATTTGGTATGTTATCGCTCAGTGGAGTGCAGAATTCGCATCTCGGCCATGGTATAAGGTATTCTTCATTTGGGAAGGCGGATTAGCTATTCAAGGCGGAGTTATCGCTGGAGTTGTTGCCGGGGTCATCTTTATGATTAAGAGAAGACCGAACATTCCGGTTTTACTAGCAGCAGATTGTATCGTTCCAACTATCTTAATTGCCCAAGCAATTGGTCGTTGGGGCAATTTCTTTAATCAAGAAGTTTATGGCTTTTGCGTTGATAGCAAATATTGGTCATGGTTACCTGATTTTATTCAAGATCGTTTGACCATTCAACTTAATGAAACTGGAACGGCTTGGGAAACTGTAGGTGATAGTTATAAATATCTATGCGAAGGTGGTCCTAATGAAATGGTGTTACCACTTTTCTTAATTGAAGGAATTATTAATGTTGCAGGATTCTTTATAATCACTTATGGTATACCGGCTTTATTTAAGTTCTTATCAAAGAAGACACATAATGTTTTACATTTAGCTAATGGTGATTTAGCTTTCTCATATCTTATTTGGTATGGAATAGTTAGAGCTATTCTCGAACCGATGCGTAATGAGAGTTATATAATGGGAGATTATACTTCAGTTATTATGTCCATTGTTTTTGTTGTTGCTGGTGTCATCGGGATTGTCTTATGTCATATTTACGAAAAGTATCTTAAGAAAAAACAGCCAATTTTATCCACGAATGTCATTGAAGGAACAGAGGCGAGCAAGGAGTCGCTTAATGTTGCTGATTTATATAGTTCTGAAAAAGAACAAGAAGAAACCTTAGAAAATAAAGAACCCAATTTAAAAGAAAATAAAGTTGAAGAGCTAGATTCAAATGAAAAAGGAGATCAAAATGATTAAAGCAATTGTTTTTGATCTTGATGGGACTTTAGTTGATACTGATGAATTAGTAAAAAAATCATATACTCATCTTTTTCAAATCTATCGAAAAGATTTTAATTTGACTGAGGAGGTTTTAAATTCTTTTCTTGGACCAACATTAAAAGAAATGTTTCCGAAATACTTTAAAGAAGATTTTGATACATTAGAAGCAGCTTACCATGAATATGCTTATGCTCATACGAAAGAGTTTGCACATCTATATCCACATGCTGAAGATGTGATAAAAAAATTAAAAAGACGCGGGTATAAAATAGGGTTAGTTACATCTAGATTAAAAGAGTCGTTAATTCAAATGGTTGAGACTTTAAATATTAAAAATCTCTTTGATGCTTTTATTTCTCTTGATGATGTTTCCAAAGCCAAGCCTAGCGGGGAAGGCATAATCAAAATCTGTAAAATATTCAATATAAAACCAGAGGAATGCTTTTATTTAGGTGATAATTTAACTGATTATTTAGCTGCTGAAGATGCGCATGCTCAAGGCGGATTAGTAACGTATGTTAACCGCGATTTAAAAAATTATCCGATAAAAATTAAAATATCTTCCTTTCTTGATTTATTAAATTTATTTCCGGGGGTGGACAATGAAAAAAACTGATGTAGTTATTTTAGGCGCTGGACCGGCGGGTGTTACTTGCGCGATATATCTTAAAAGAGCAAATATTGATTTTGTTCTTATCGAAAAAGGTTCAGTTGGCGGAAAAGTTAATTTAACAGCTGATGTGGATAATTATCCTCCATACAAACATATTTCTGGAGTTGATTTTGCTTTTGCTTTATATGAAGATCTTTTACATAATCAAATCGATGTTCATTTTGAAGAAGCCAAAGAAATCAAAAAAGAAAACGATGACTTTATCGTTACTACTGATAATGAAACATATCAATGTAAAACGGTTTTTTTCGCTTTAGGAACTAAGGATTTGCATCTTAATGTTCTTAATGAAGAAAAGTTTTTACATAAAGGAATATCTAATTGCGCGATTTGCGATGGAAACCTTTTTAAAGGACAGCCGATGGCCGTTGTCGGAGGCGGAAATTCTGCTTTAGAAGAAGCCCTTTATCTTTCAAAAATTACTGATAAAATTTATTTAATTCACCGGAGAAATGAATTTAGAGGATCAGCTCAATATGTTTCTATGGTCAAAAGTAATTCACATATTGAAATACTTACTCCTTATGTTATAAAAGAATGCCATGGCGAAGAAAAACTTACGTCCATTATTGTTGAAAATTTAGAAACAAAAGAATTAAAAACTTTAAATGTCGCTGCGCTATTTGAATATGTCGGGGCTAAACCTGCTACGGATATTATTTCTTTTAAAGAAGTTTTAAATGAAAAAGGATACGTTAAGGTTAATATTGATATGTCAACTGATGTACCGGGATTTTTTGCTGGCGGGGATGTCACTGATAAAAAGTTACGTCAAATAGCTGTAGCTATTGGCGATGGAGCGAACGCTTCACAGTCCATAATTGATTATCTTAATTCTAGAAAGTGATAATTTATGATTCCTCAAGCAACAACGTTCACTCAATTAATCAAGGAAGAAATATGCAGCCGTGAATATAATGAAGAAGAATTAAAGGCGGTTCTTAGCGGATTTATTAAGGCTAGCGGTGATATTTCTATTAGTATTGGCGGAATATCTTTATCGCTTCATAGCGAAAATTCTAAGATTGCAATGTTTTTATTTACATCCTTCAAAAGGCTATATGACGTTACACCATCTTCTTCCTATTATCGAAAAATGAAACTCGATAAGGGGGTAATTTATTCTTTGAAAATCCAAGAAAAAGTTTTGGATATTTTAGAAGATTTGAAATTGATGAGCGATGGAATGTTTGTTTTCCCTAAATTGTCAATTAATGATGAATTGGTGAGAAATTTTATCGAAGGAGTCTTTTTAGCTTCGGGGTCGGTTAATTCTCCATCATCTCGCAACTATCATTTACAGCTCGCTTTACCTAGCGAAGATGACGCTACCTCGCTTCTCCATGTTCTGCAAAAATTTAAAAATGATCGAAAAATGGATTTTAAGATGATTGCTAGAAAGCAAAAGTTTATTCTTTATCTAAAAAGAGCGGAACAAATTGCGACCTTTTTATCAATTATTTATGCGCATAATACATTATTACAATTTGAGAATGAAAGAATCATGAAAGATTATTTGAATAATGATAATCGAATTCAAATTTGTTATAACGCGAATTATAAGAAAACGTTAGAAAAAGCGAAAGCGCAGATTGAAGAAATAAATTATTTAAAAGAGACGCCTTATTTTTATCAACTTAGCGATAAAGAAAGGCTGCTTTGTGAAATCAGGCTAGCTAATCAAGATGAATCTCTAACCTCTCTTGCCGATATAATGGAAAAAGAATATAAGGTTGCTCTATCAAAATCCGGTGTTAATCATCTTTTTAAAAAAATTCATGAAAAATATTTAGAGGCAAAAAATGGAGAACATTGATATTTATTACCAGCTAGGGAAAAGAATTGCCTATTTAAGAAAGAAAAAAGGTTTGTCAGGGCTCGAACTTGCTTTAAAAGCTGAGATAAACCGAAATTATTTAAATGATTTAGAGAATGGCAGAAGAAATCCAACATTAAAAATTTTGAGGAAGATTGCAATTGCTTTGGATATAGATTTATCAACCTTATTTTATAATATCCGCGATTATCAACTTAGCTCTGAAAATATCGATTGAAGATAAACATTCTTTGCTTGTGCCAATGACTTTAAAATATCATTTTTTACAATCGATATTTTTTTATTGAAAGTGAAAACAAATACGCACTAACCCTTTGACAAAAACTAGCATATTTAACTATAATATAATTGCAAAAATAAGGAGGACATTTTGAATGTCAAATAAAGTTAAAATTGCAATTAATGGTTTTGGCCGTATTGGTCGTTTAGCTTTAAGAAGAGCTTACGAAGACGGCGGATTTGAAGTTGTTGCTATCAACGATTTAACAAGTCCAAAAGAATTAGCTTACTTACTTAAGTATGATTCTGCTCACGGAACCTTCAACCACGAAGTTTCATGCACTGAAACAGCTATCGTCGTTGATGGCAAGGAAATTCCAGTTATCGGTAATCCTGATCCATCAAAACTCGAATGGGGAAAATATGGTGCTGAAATCGTTCTTGAATGCACAGGTAGATTAAAAGGCGCTAAGGATGCAGTTATCCACGTCACCGCTGGCGGTGCAAAAGGTGTCATCATCTCCGCTCCATCAGATAAAGAAACTCCTACTTTCGTCTATGGTGTCAATACTGATAATTTAACAGCTGACATGAAGGTTATTTCTGGTGCTTCATGCACAACTAACTGCTTAGGTCCTGTTATGAAAGTTATTGAAGACAAGTTTGGTGTTGCTGGTGGTTTCATGACTACTGTCCACGCATATACCAATGACCAAACTACTCTTGACCTTCCTAAGAAAGGACAATTAAGAAGAGGTAGAGCTGCTGCTCAAAACATCGTTCCTACTACAACTGGTGCTGCTAAAGCTATTAACCTTGTCATCCCATCATTAAAGGGAAGATTACAAGGCGGTGCTGTCCGTGTTCCAGTCCTTGATGGTTCATTAGTTGACTTATCATTAAAATTAAATAAGAAAGTCACTGTTGAAGAAATGAACGCTGCTATGAAGGAAGCTTCAGAAGGCGCATTAAAGGGTGTCTTAGGATACACTGAAGATCAAATCGTTTCTAGCGATATCATCGGTATCACATGTGGTTCATTATTTGATGCAACTCAAACAATGATTTATGACAACCCAGAAGGCGAACAATTCGTTAAAGTCGTCGCTTGGTATGATAATGAATATTCATATACTTGCCAAATGATGAGACTTGCTAAGAAGTACGCTGAAATTTTAAGCAAATAGTCTCTATCACTAGGGTAGCGAATAATAACGATAATTTAATTACGTAAAAAAGAGCACCCGGATTCTCGGGTGCTTTATTTATATAAGGAGAATAATATGAAATTAGTTAGAGATTTAGATGTTGCTCACAAGACCGTATTAGTCCGTTGCGATTTCAATGTCCCATTTGTTAACGGCGTCATCAGCGATGATAACAGAATCGTCTCAGCTCTTCCTACTATCAGAGATTTATTACAAAAAGGCGCAAAAGTCGTTTTGATGTCTCACTTAGGCAAAGTTGATCATAAAGATCCTGTTAAATGCGAAGAACAAAAGAAGAAAAATAATATGGCACCAGTCGCTAAGAGACTCGGTGAATTACTCGGCATGGATGTTAAGTTCTGCCCAGCTACTCATGGCGAAGAATTAAAAGCAGCTGTCACTTCATTAAAAGATGGTGAAGTTCTTGTAATTCAAAATACTCGTTATGAAAAAGGTGAAACTAAAAACGATCCAGTTTTAGCTGCTGAATGGGCTTCCTTATGCGATGCATTTGTTATGGATGCTTTCGGTTCTGCTCATAGAGCACATGCTTCAACATATGGCGTTCCTGAAATTTTAAGAAAAGAAGGAAAGCAAACCGCAATTGGTTACCTTGTTGAAAAAGAAGTTAAATCATTAGGAAAAGTTGTCAAAGTTGATGATGACGGACGTCCTTTCGTCGCAATTTTAGGTGGATTTAAAGTTTCTGATAAGATTAAAGTTATCGATTCTTTAGTTAAGAAGTGCGATAAGATTATTATCGGCGGCGCTATGGCTTATACTTTCTTAAAAGCTTTAGGTCATAAAGTTGGTCATTCACCTGTCGAAGATGATCAATTAGAATATGCTAAGAAGATGTATGAAACTGGAAAGATTATGCTTCCTATTGATACAGTCATAGCTAATGATTTTGATAACCCAACCGATATCAAGATTATCAACAGCGATGAAATTCCTGATGGATATCAAGGAATGGATATTGGCCCTAAGACTATTGAAGCTTATGTTAATGAAATTAAGAAAGCTAAGACTGTTTTCTGGAATGGACCTGTCGGAGTTTTCGAAAAGAAACAATTCCAAACCGGCACTATTGCAATCTGCAAAGCTTGTGCTGAATTAAAGGGTAAGGCCTTCACAGTTATCGGCGGTGGCGATTCTGCTTCTGCTTGCAAACAATTCGGCTTCAAGGATGAATTCTCACACGTTTCTACTGGCGGTGGAGCGTCTTTGGAAATGATTGAAAACGATGGCCACTTACCTGGAATCGATGTCATTGGTGACTAACATGAGAAAAAAATTACTTTTAGGCAACTGGAAGATGAATAAGACCATTGCTGAGGCTAAAGAGTTTGCTTTAGCTTCACATGGTATCGCCCATTACGCCAAAGAACATAATATTTTAGTCGGTGTTGCACCTACTTATCTCTCTTTAGCTGTTGTTAAAGAAAATAGTGAGGACATGATCGTTGCAGCTCAAAACTGCCATTTTGAAGATCATGGTGCTTTTACCGGTGAAATTTCAATTCCAATGTTAAAGGAATTAAAAATTGACCATGTCATTATCGGACACTCTGAAAGAAGAACTTATGATAATGAAACTAGCGAAAAGTGCAATAAAAAGATTAAAAAACTCTTAGAAAACAATATGGTTCCTGTTTATTGTGTCGGTGAAACGTTAGCCGAATTTGAAGCAGGAAAAACTAAAGAAATCGTTGGCGAACAAGTTAGAGTTGGTTTAGCATCTCTTTGCGAAAAATGCGTTAAAAAAGTCATTATCGCTTATGAACCTGTTTGGTCAATTGGAACTGGTAAAAATGCTTCAACCGAAATCGCTGAAGACATTTGCTCATTCATCAGAGAAACCATTAAAGAAATGTATCCGGGCGCTGAAGAAGATGTCATGATTCTTTATGGTGGATCAGTTAAGCCGGAAAATATTAAAGGATATCTTAATCAAAAAGATGTCGACGGAGCATTAGTCGGCGGTGCTTCATTAAAGATTGATTCATTTGAAGCAATGGTCAAAAATCTTGCTGAATAATAATTAAAATAATTGATTAAAGAAAGACAGACTATGAAAAGGAGGGTATCATGGTCTGTCTTCTTTTTTATAAAGTTAATAAATAGTTAAAAAAATATTGATATTATTAGCATTACCATGGTTATCATGGATTTGAAAGGAGGATTTTTTATGCCTCAAGTATATTTTGATAATAATGACAATAATCAAGCTGCGGCTAGCAGCCATAATCCGTTTGCCGCATCCGCATCTAGTAGTGCTTCACTAACTGCTAAAACAATGCTGTATCTCTGCTTGGCAATTTTGATTAGCGGTGGTACAGCTGTTGGACTTCCGTATTTATTAATCGCCGCTAATGCTACAGAATTATTTTATGGAATATTCATTGGATCTGCTATTGTCTTACTCGTTCTTTCATTTATTATTAATTTCTTAATTCTTAGATCGCAAAGCAAAGTAGTTCCAATAATCTTATTTGTGATTTATTCCTTAGCTTGGGGAGTGCTCCTCTCCTCATTCACATTGATTTATCCGTTAGAAACAATGGGATATGCATTGCTGGTAACTGGGGCAATATTCGGAGTTATGGGACTGTTTGGTTATTTGACCAAGAGAAGCTTAGAAGGATTCGGAGCAACGTTAGCGATGCTAATGTTCGGAGCAATTATTATATCAATTATTAATATCTTTGTTGCTAGTTCAACAGTTGACTGGATTATCTCCTATGTTCTCTTAGCAGTAGTCATCGGTTTTGTCGCTGTGGATTTCAACAGATTAAGAAGAATGAATGAACTTCGCTTCAACCAAACAAACCTAGCATTGTTTATGGCAATTAATCTCTATGTTGATTTCGCTTATATCTTTGTTAGAATACTTCCATTAATAGCAGCCTCAAGAAGAAACTAAAATAAACCCGGATAAACCGGGTTTTTCTTTTCTTATTATATAAATATATAGGGAAGCTTTTTGCCTTCCTTTTTTCTTCTTTTAAAGAAGAAAGCGCTTTATCAAAAATATTGAAAAAATACGAAAATTTGTGAAAAAAGTTCTTGATTTCACCTTTTTGTTATGGCAATATATAAAAGCTGACCGCAAGAAAGCGACAAGCAAAAAGATACCTTAAAAAAAGTGAAATTTCTTGTTGACAAGACCTTAGCGGTGTGGTAATATAAAAAAGCTGTCGCAAGCGAGAGCAAAAGACAGCAAATGATCTTTGAAAACTGAGTAGAAGAAATTACGAAAACAACGTCAATAACTGAAAAGTTAAAAAGATACCAGATAATTTTGAACTAGGAACAAAGCTAAAAAGCTTAAATAAATTTTGAGAGTTTG
>CALVKD010000031.1 GCA_944332525.1 uncultured Bacilli bacterium
ATGAAGTGGTACATTTTCTTCTAAATGCATCTTTACGTACTGCAGCTTTTCTTTTAATGTATATTTCATAACAAAAACCCCCATTTCTATCATACCCTAATGGGCAAAGAAATGGGGGAAGTTTCATTTTTAATGGAGCAGGTGACGGGAATCGAACCCGCGTAGTTAGCTTGGAAGGCTAAAGTTCTACCATTGAACTACACCTGCAGGCAAGGATTATAATAGCATTTACTTTTTATATATGCAAATACTTTTTTAATATTAATTGATAATTTCTCTAATTGACATAACACAGATAATACAGTAAAATAAAAATATGAAATTTATATTGAACGGAACAAAGGATATTTATAAAGAGATTGCTGATGAAATAAAAAAGCAAATCAGTATAGGCATCTATAAAGAAGGGGATATTTTGCCTTCATGTCGGAAGATGGGGCTTGAATTAAAGGTTAACCCAAATACCGTTAAAAAGGCGTATGATCAACTCATTAGCGAAGATGTTGTTACCGCGCTTCCAAAGAAGGGTTATTTTGTTAAGAAAAATTATCGCGGTGACGTGACGCTAGATGCTCGGAAAGCTATCCGCTTTTTATATGATGATCTTCATCTTACGTCTGAAGAAATAATTAAATTAGTTAGGGAGGAAGAGCATGCTAGAGATAAATAATCTAACGAAAAGGTTTGATAAGTTTGTCGTATTTGACAATATTTCGTTAAAAATAGCTGACGGCTCAATTTTTGGATTAGTTGGAATTAATGGAGCGGGTAAATCAACGCTTCTTCGCTGCATAGCTGGGGTATATCATCCTGAGCAAGGCGAAATATTTTTTAATTCGCAACCAATTTACGAAAATATAGCTGTCAAAAAAGATTTTTTCTTTTTACCAGATGAACCTTATGTTTCGGTTTATATGACTGGGAAAAAATTAGAAAGCATTTATTCGTCTTATTATCATGAATTTGATCATGCATTATATGATGAGATTTTAAAGATGTTCCAAATAGATAAAAACAAAAAAATTAACACCTTTTCAAAAGGTATGAAAAGACGTTTATATCTAGCTTTGGCCTTTGCCTGCAAACCAAAATTATTAATGCTTGATGAGGCTTTTGACGGACTGGATCCATTAGCTAGATTAGAGCTAAAAAAGATTTTAATTAAGAAAGTTGAAGAAGATAATTTAACAGTAATCATCTCTTCGCATTCTTTAAGAGAACTTGAAGATATCTGCGATTCCTATGCTCTTCTTGATAATAAAAATATCAAATCATCAGGATTTATCTCTGATGAAATGGAGGCTTGCTTTAAAGTGCAAATGGCTTTTAGCGAAAAGAAAAATAGAGAAGATTTTGCTTTTGTTAATCCTTTATCAGTAGAAATAAATGGCAGAATTGTTACGTTAGTCATCAGAGGTAAACGGGAAGAGTATGACGAAAAGTTTAAACTATTAAATCCTCTTATCATTGATGATTTACCTTTAAACTTTGAAGATTTCTTTATTTCAAATGTTCAGGAGGAGAAAAAATGAATAATATTTGGGGAATAATCCGTAATGAACTAAAGAGAAGCTATGTTTCTTATTTAATTATTTTAGCGGTTTTTGGAATTGTCTATTTTACAAGCTTATTATTCACAAATTTTGTATTTAAATATACCGTTACTAACGAAATTAACATAGTCTATTATGACCGGTCATACTTATATGGAATTTTTGTTGCATTAGCCTCTATCTTTTTGATTTTTATTAATTTTTCTTATAACAAAAATAGAGTAAGCGTTGATTTAACTTATTCGTTGCCGATTAGTAAAAGAACGTTTTTTGTTAGTAAGTATTTAATTACTGTTGGCGAAGTTATTGTTACATCTATTATCTTTTATCTTTTGTTTTTAGTTAAACTAAGCATGGTTGACACAATTTTTGATGTCGGCATCTTTACTATATATTTTCTCTTGCAGACATTATCTTGTGTGTCGATGGTTAGTTTCTTAATTCCGGCCTATTATTACGGAAATAATATTATCGATGGCATTATTTATATGTTGTTTTTTAGCTTTATTATTCCTTTATTCTTTGCTACTATCGGCAGCGTTACTTTTGACTTTAATATTCATTCTGGATCACTATTATCTTCTCCGACGACCGTTCCTTTTGCTTTAAGTTACACAATTAAAGGAATGCTTGGTGATGAGCCATTTTCAACTATTCTATTTAGTGATAGTTTTATTGGAATAATTTCTGGTCTTACCTTTATTTATGGTTTTATCCCAATTATTCTTTCTATTGTCTTTGTCTCAAAAGATAAAACAGAAAGAGTTCAACAAGTTGATACTTCTTATTTGGGATATCGAGTATTTATTCCATTAACATTCTATTTAATAGCAATCGCTATTAGAATTGATTCATTAAATGTTCCTTTAATTGTTGCGGTAACAGTCGGAATGTATATTTTATATGCAATTTATAGAAAGAGTTTAAAAATCAAAAAATTGGATTTACTGTTTCTCGGCGGGTTAGTGGCATTGCTTATTGTTATGCCTTTGATTTATAGTTATGTATCCTAATGTTAAATTAAAGATCTAATTAACATCGCTAAAAGAAATCCGATAATCAACGCGGAGAAAAATATTATTAAATAATGATAATAACGGATTTTTTTAAACATTTTTAATCTCCTGATAAGAGATGCTCTCAGTTAATGACGGCATCTCTTTTTCTTGGTATGAAAAGATTATTGAACCGTTTGCTTCAGTATCAGCATTGCTTAAAGAAGTGTAAACAGTATACTTTTCAAAAGTTGACATCTTATTGAAGAGTAAATTGTTAGATAAAGAAATAGTTAAAGTGATTTGAGAAAAGGACGGGAGGTCGGTTTGCTCAGAAAAAGAATTGCCTTGAGTTGTTGTCATCATATATTTAGCATAGGAAACAATCGATTGAGAAGATAAATTAAGCGTTAATTCATATCCATCATCAGTTTTAGTAATGCTTGAATCATCAAGAATATAATTTTCTTCGATTTGATAGTTGATGACATTATTTAACGGCAAATAATATTGCGATAAATATGCTTCTATTGACATTGTTTCTTTTTCGACATTAGAAAAATCGCATTGGTCATTACTAATATTTTTATTAGTCCGATAATATTCTATTTCCTTGTTTTGATAAACGCGTTCACCGAGTTTAACATAATTTGAAGAGGTGATATTTTCTTTGAAATACTTATCATCATTTTTTATATAGGCAGAATAAACGTTTTGAATATTTTTAATACCGAGTAATGCTGTTGATACGGCATTAGTATAGGCAAGAGTCGAAATATTTTTTTGATTATTGGTATTGATAAAAGAAACATAGGCTAATCTCTTTAAAGAGATATCACCTTTATTTATTTCATCGACAAAGTTGTAGTCGCTAAAATTTTTATATTTGTTGAGAAAATCGTTATAAACATCATTGCCTCCGATACCCTCGACTAAATTAACGCGAACAATGTTTTCTTTTTCTAGTGAAAAATTATATTCATTATTTTGGTCTAATAAAATTTTCTTGTTATTTAGAAAAAAGCTTTCAATATCATATCCATTAGTTAATGAGTAGTTAATTTTACAAGAGGAATTCTCTAATGCGTCTTCATAGATAAAATCTACTTTAATATTTTCGTAATTCTTATCAAGAATCGGCGCGGATACTAATTGATTAGCTGCTGTTTTTTCAGAAAAATCGATTTTTAAAATATTCTCGCCGGATTTTAATGTTAGATAATAAGTATTGTTATAATTTTCGGCGATTTGTTCTCCGTTAAATTCTAATAAAGATAATTCATAAGTTTTGGCATTATGAAAAGGATTAATTGTTAATAAGACTTTATTGCCAATATTTCCTTCTAACGTTGATAAAGAATAAGAACCTTTATCTGGAGAAAGATTAGTAGCTTTTATCTGACTAGGATAAACATAGGTGTTATCTTTATTGACCTCACCATTTATAAAATCACCGGCGATATAGCCAAAAAAAGCTCCTAAAGATAATCCTAAAACACCGGTTAGCGACATTAAAATAATTGATTTCGTTTTCATACGCATTATTATATGACAAAAGAGCAAGTTTAGCAAAAAAGTCGCCAAATGGTCGTAACAACATGGTAACAATTTGTTACAAAACCATAACTATAGGGAAACTATTTGCAAATATTCTTCAATAATATGTGATAAAATAATCATAATGATAAGGAAGTTATGAAAGGAATTTTATAGATGATTTATCAAATTAAATGCTTAGCTTTGGCATCCGTTTTAATTTTCGCAGCACCTCTATCTGCGTGTAATGGCACAGAAAGTAATTCTTCGCAAACTCAGGTAACGAGTAAAGCTACAGTTATTTCGCAAGTTAATTCACATGGAATAGTTAATCTTCAAAATGTAGATGAAGATAACACCGCGGCGGTTAATACAGAAATAATCGTCGAAGTTTTACCGGATATTGGTTATCGCCTAGAAATGCTCAAAGTTAATAATGTTGATATCACAGCGACGCGTAGATTCACAGTTACTCAGCCAATAATTTATAATGTTACAGCGTATATCGTAAGAGCTGTAGCCCCAGGACTTACAGCTGTTGTTATCAATGGACCTGGCCGCGTTGAAGTAGGCAAAGAAATTAAATTAGAGGGCGAGGTTTTTGGACCATATGGAGACATCGCTTGGTCGAGCAGCGATGAAAAAATTGCTACAGTTGATGAAAACGGCAAAGTAAAGGGAATTAAACCTGGCTTTGCTACAATTACTGCGACGGCAAAAGACCGTGATAATCAAGGCATCTCAACTTCTCATTTTGTGTTTGTTGAACCTGATTACATTGAAAAAATGATATCTTTCTATGAAACTGGTACTTTTGACACCGGAGTAAAATTCACTTTACCAATTTCGATGAGCTTAAGCGGCATGCCAATTACAATTAATTCAGAAATGAAAGTTAAAAGCTATGTTGAAAATAATCAGATGAATTTCAATATGAACGGTTCAACTTCGTTATCAATTCTTGGCATGATGGGCGCAGATATCGATTATCAATATCTTAAAGGTATGGATAATCCTCTCTACACGATTAGTAAGACTATTGATGAAGTAAAAACACCATTACAAATCGGAAAGATGGATTTAAATATTTCGATTTTTACTCTTTTAGAAAACCTTGTGCCATCTTTGCTTTCATTAATGGGCGAGTCGACTACGACTTCTGAACAACTCGATAATAGTCAAATTGTCAATTTGTTAAGCAGCATGCTTATTATTTCTGAAGATCCTAGTGAGGGAATTTATCTTTCTCCGATGGCTTTAACTTTAGTTAATCAATATTATCAAGAGATTGATTGGACTGCACTTGCTGGAGATATGGGAGGATTACTAACTCTTTTCTTACCTGAATCGATTACTGATGTTCGTTATACAGTAACTCTTGATGAAAACGGCGGTTATAAAACAATGTCTTTAACTGCAGATGGTTTAAAGGGTGATACTACTTCAGAATTTTTAAATGCGAGCTTAGATATGGTAAGCGAAGAATTTACCGATGAAGAAATTACTAATAAATTAAATTCAATATCTAGCTACGTCGCAGCCGAAGCTGCCGCGAAAGATTATTTAGATAAGGTCGATTTTGTCGATAAATTAAGTTTAGCTCTCGGCGATGAAGACAAAAATAATTCTTTATATATTGAAAAAGTTGCAGAATTATGGAAAACTTACGAAGCCCTTAACCATGATGCAAAAGGCTTGGTTACCGGAATGGATAAAGATTTCTTCTCATTATTAAGCATTTCTTCGCTTGATAACAAAGCTAGCTATTATTATCCATGGCTAGTTTTAACAATGACTGATCAAAATAGCAATATCATTAACGAACAGAGCAAAGTTAATGCCGGCGATGTCATTACTTTAAATACTGAACTTCTCGGATACTATAAAACCGAAGAGCTTGATCTCAGTTATGAAATAACATTATCTGATAAGAGTTTAAATGCTGAAGATTATTTCACATTCGACTCAGTTAATAAAACAATCACTATTAAGAAAGTTAGTGATGCAGGTAATTTGACAGTTGATATTAAGATTCCGAATGCTAAAACTAGTTCAGGATTAACAGTTTCTGGAGTTCTCGCTTCCTTTATTATTTAGTTAAACAAGGCAAGGCTTAGTCCTTGCTTTTTTCATGACTATTTAAACTAAATGTTATAAAATAGAAGTATGAGAAATTGTGTGCTAGTGACCGGTGGATTAGGGTTTATCGGTATCAATTACTTACTTTTGATGTCTAAAGTTCATAAAGATGATTTATTTGTTTGCCTTGATAAGATGACATATGCCGCGAATGATCCTAAAGTTTTAAAATGCTGTGAAAATGTCAAAGTGATTATTGGAGATATTTGCGATACAAAATTAGTCGATGAATTATTTAGCCGTTATAATTTTGATTACGTTGTTAATTTTGCCGCGGAAAGCCATGTCGATAATTCTTTGCTTTCACCTTTAATTTTTATTAAAACTAATGTTGAAGGTACAGCCGTTTTGCTTAATGCCGCGGTTAAATACAAAGTTAAAAAATTTCACCAAGTTTCAACTGATGAGGTGTATGGTGAAGGAAAAGGAAATTATCTTTTTAAAGAAAGCGATAAATTAAACCCATCATCGCCCTATTCGTCTTCCAAAGCCGCGGCTGATCTTTTAGTTCTCTCTTATAACCGAAGCTTTAAATTGAATGTCTCAATTTCGCGTTCAAGTAACAATTACGGACTTTATCAAAATAAAGAAAAATTTATACCGAATATGATTTATAATCTCTTAAATAAAGAAAAAATTCATATTTATGGTGATGGCAATTATACAAGAGATTATTTAGATGTGATTGATAACGTTCGAGCGATTGATTTGATTATGCGCGATAATTCAGAAACAAAAATTTTTAATATTTCATCGCATCAGGAAATCCTGAATATCGATTTAGCTAGGAAAATTTTAAAAATTTTTAATTATGATGATAGTATGATAGAATATGTAACTGACAGAAAAGGCCACGATAAATGTTATGGAATTGACACAGCGCTTTTCGATAATCGTTATCATCTGCCTTTTCATCAGATGTGCTTAGATAAACTGGTGAAATCCTACATCAATTTTTATACAAGAGGTGATTATTATGGAAAATAACGTAATTCATAATATCTATATTGATAATTTTTCAAAGGACGATTTGAATGTCGTTGATTTGTTTGAAAACAAAATGTTCACTATTTCCCGTAATGTTGATTTATTTGATAGCGAATTCTTTGATCCATCAATTGATGAAGAGTTTATTTCTTTAAGGGAAACATTAATTAATGGAGTAATCGATGAAGGAAAGAAGATTGTTGATAAACTAATTACCTGTGATAGCGATACTTCATTAACAATTGATGAACAATTTACTTTGAGAAAATATTTTTTGCTTCAATGCTTAAACCATCCTTTTTCCCAAAAGGAAATCCCTCAATGGAAGGAAGCTTTAAAAATTGTCTCGCAAGCTAAAAATAATGAAATGCTTTTAATGACAGAATCACCTTTATTGCATCCTTATGTCCAAAAAGTATTAAACGGAATAGTAGTTTTGCTTAAAAGCGATGAACCATTTTTACTTAGCGATAATGGCTATGGAGCGATGGTTGTTAAATATGAATTAAATGAAAGCGATAAAGAAACTTTTGGGAAAATATCTTCCGCGGCTTTGAAAATATATGGTGATACATTTTATCTTCATGAATTTTATGCCTTTCCAATCGCCGAACATTACACTTTAATTTTTACCTCTTTCTTAGCTGATTTGTTTTTATCTTTCCGCGGTGAAGATGAAACTGATTTAACTAACTTAGAAAAGAGATTGAAAGATTCGGTTATAAGGGCTCTTAACGGAATGAAAATTAAGGTGGCTTCTTCAATTAATGGCGATAAGATGAGCGTTTCTTTTGAAAATTCGGCTAATTTGCCATTACCTCTTTTAAAACTCGATCATCAAGAAACAATATTTTTTAATTCTTTCTTACTTAATCAGGCTAATCGCTATGTCGCTGTAGCGGATAAAACATATTTTAAGACTTTCATTGAAGGATACAACTGCGAGGTTAACGATCAAACGCGTCCTTTATATGATTTAGATTTTTTGTTAGATGAATAATTTATGAAAAAGGTTGCTCTCCCACGAATATTTACTTTAATCCCGATTGCCCATCGCGGCTTACATGACCTAACCATTTGTGAAAATACATTAACGTCTTTTTCTATGGCATTAGAAAGACGTTATAATATTGAACTCGATGTTCATTTAACTCTTGATGGTGAATTAGTTGTTATCCATGATAATAATCTTAAACGCCTCTGCGGAAAAAATATTTCAGTTAACAAATTACCCCTCTGCGAGGTGAAAAAGCTTTTTTTATGGGACGGCAATAAAATTCCAACTTTAAAAGAGGTTTTTGCTTTAGTTGATGGAAGGGTTGGAATTGATATTGTCATTCGTTCCCGTAAAATTAAAAATAAATATTTATGCGATAAACTACTTAGATTGCTAAATGAATATAATCATAAGGACAAAATTATCATCAAATCTTTCAATCCGTCAGTTATAAGATATTTAAAAAAACATACTGATGACTACGCAATCGGTCAGCTTTCGCAAGCGTATTTAAGCGGCGCTAATCCCTTCTTCCGTTATTGGATTAGGAGCTTAAGGGTTTTAAAATATTCTCATGCTGATTTTATTTCCTACTGCGTTAGTAATTTACCAAACCAATATTGTTCTTATTATCGAAAGAGAGGTTATCCGGTAATTGCTTGGACTGTAAGAAATGACCGTTCTTTGACTAAAGCAAAACTATTTAGTGATAATTATGTTTTTGAAACAATTGATATAAATAACGAATTTCAAAAAGAGTTAATAGAAATAACTGTGCAAAAATACCGTGAATTATCTTTAGAAAACGAGTAGAATCCGTCTCTACTAATAGTAGAGGGTTATTTTGTTAAGGTAGAGCGACTACATATAAGAGTAGGTCGCTTTTTTTATTTTCTGACTTTAAGATAGCGATGAGGTGAAAGTTTATGCAGGCATTATATACAAAAGGTGAAGAAATATTTAATGGAGTTACTCATATTGTTGGAGGAGGATTAGGGATAGTTTTCCTTATTACCGGGGTTGTTTTAGCATCCTTATATGGTGATTCAATTGATGTATTATCAATGTGGATATACGGAATTGGAATGATAATCCTTTACACGATGTCCAGTATTTATCATATGTTAAGAGTGAATAAAGCAAAGGCAGTTATGCAGATCCTTGATCATTGCACGATCTATTTACTTATTGCCGGAACTTACACACCATTTATTTTAATCTCGGTTAGACAAACTATCGGTTATATCATTTTAGGAATAGTTTGGGGAATATCGATTATTGGAATTGCTTTAAATGCAATAATGATGAAAAAGAAAGCGGTAAAAATATTTTCCTATATATCTTATATAGCGTTAGGGTGGTGCATAGTTCTTTGCCTGCCGACTTTGATTGAATCTATTTCTCTTATCAGCTTGATTTTTTTAGTATGCGGAGGTGTCAGTTATACTGGAGGCTTTATCTTTTATGCGCTTGGCAAAAAGAAAAAATGGTTCCATTCTATTTGGCATTTATTTGTTTTACTGGGTTCGATTTTACAATTTATTTCAATTATCTTTCTGTTTGTATAGCAAAAATATAAAAGTAATAGGCAAGTAGTTATTACTAGAAAAAAATAAAAATTATAGTTGACAATAAATATATATTTAATTAATATAAATAATGCAACCAAGAAAAAAACAAAATACTTTCTAAAAAAAGTACTTGAAAAACTTTCTTGAGTGTGCAAATATATACAGGCTGACCTCAGAAAAAAAGTTTCTGAAAAAAGTTAAGAAAAAAATAAAAAAAGTTCTTGACTTCTAAAAATGGTTAGCATATGATAAATAGGCTGTCGCAAGCGAGAGCAAAAGACAGCGAATGATCTTTGAAAACTGAGTAGAAGAAATTACGAAAACAACGTCAATAACTGAAAAGTTAAAAAGATACCAGATAATTTTGAACTAGGAACAAAGCTAAAAAGCTTAAATAAATTTTGAGAGTTTG
>CALVKD010000032.1 GCA_944332525.1 uncultured Bacilli bacterium
GCCGCCAAGATAGCTGGATGTAATAAATTGCTCAGAACAATTTATGCCATGCTATCAAACGGAACGTTATATTCCGAAATCTAACAACAATATTTTATAACTAATTCATCAAAAATAAAAGCATCTAGTAATTTGGATGTTATTTTCCCGTGGGAAAAGATACTATCTAATGTTTAATAAATTATGCTTGACTAATGTTATCAAATTTTTGTTGCTGAAAACATTTTTTATTTTTTTGAAATTTCACCCCCCTCAAAACACCCTATTTTTCTCCATTATGGTGAGAAGGAGATATGTGTGCTCTTCTCGGAAAGGAGAAATTTTATGAAACACAAACTTAAAATCGGCGTTTCAAAGAATTCTTAAAAGAGCAATATCATTACTTATAAGAAGGTATAACCTGATGCAAAGATTAAAGACCTAATAGGTGAATCAAACAAAGTAACAATCATCGTTCATGGATATTCAGTTAAATATGGAAGAGTTTAAAGTGTTAATTGATTTAAACTGATCACTTTTCGCAAAAGCAAAACAATTGCGCAGTATAAATACGCTGATAATAGTACGCAAATAGTATTAAACTGCGCAAAAATGTTTAATTATTAAAAATTGCGCAGTTTAATAAAAGCAGTGTAAGAGGTGTTTCTATGATAGTACGTGAAAAATATTTAAAACAAATAAGGCCTTTTTATGACAGCGACTTAGTTAAAATAATAACTGGTATAAGAAGATGTGGTAAATCGGTTATTCTAAAAACTATATATGATGAAATAAACCATATCTCTTCAAATACAATATATTTAGATTTTGAAGACGCTACTGATTTAAAAAAAGCTGATTCTGCTGAATTGTTGTTAAATTATGTAGAACAAAACAAAAAAGATGAAAAATGCTATATATTTTTAGACGAAGTGCAAAATGTAAAAGATTGGACAATTGCTGTAAGAACTCTTAGACTTCATAATAATTCCGTATTTATTTCTAGCTCTAATTCAACGTTACTATCTAAAGAATTTGCTACCGAATTATCTGGGAGATATATTTCCTTTAGGATTAGACCTTTCGTTTATAAAGAAATTGTTGAGTATTCAAATCAAATAGGAAGGAATTTTAATGTTACAGATTATTTAATATGGGGAGGTTTTCCAAAAAGATTTGATATGGAAAACGATGAGTCAACAATTAGATATTTAAAAGATTTGGAAGACACAATTGTTATAAAAGATTTAATAAAAAGATATAAAATCAAAAAACATGATTTATTTAAAAAGTTCGTTAATTTTGTTTTGAGAAATAATTCTAGAATATTGTCAGCAAGATCGATTCACAAATACCTAGTTGGTCAAGGCATTGAGTGTTCGTCAAATACAATATTAGGTTATATGCATTACCTTAAAGAGGCTTATGTTATAGGTGAATTACCGCAATACTCTACAAAAGTTAAAAGAGAATTAAGTTTTAATACTAAATTATATAATTCAGATGTATCCTTTAATTCTTTAAAAGTTGATAATAATAGATATGATTTCGACCATAATTTAGAAAATATTGTATACAATGAACTTTTATATATGGGATACAATTTAAAAGTTTTTGATAACAAGGGAAAAGAAATTGATTTTATAGCAACAAAAAACGGGGTAACATATCTAGTGCAAGTTGCTTATAGTGTTGTTGATGAAAAAGCTTATAAAAGAGAATTTAGTGCGTTTTCTAATTTGGATAATAGCAATCAAAAAATATTGATAACAAATGATGCAATAGATTATTCAACATCTACGGTACGTCATATTAGACTTGAAGATTTTTTATTGATGGATGAATTATAATATTCCATATTTGAAAGCAAAGTGTCACCGCAAATGTCTTTGCACCATCTACTCTTAATAAGAAACAACAAGATCAGTCGATTTGGCGAAAAAAGTATGCAGAACTTGAAGAAAAATACAAGAATAAGGAATCTGAATATAAGAAACTAGCTACTGAAAAAGAAGAAAGAAAGCTAAAAGAAAGTAATTTAAATACCTTTATCGAGATGCTTAAAAAAGGCGAATCTCAATTTGAATGGGATTAGACAATATTTAATTTCACTTTAGAAAAAGCAATAGTTCATAAAGATAAATCAATAACATTTAAGTTCTATTCTGGTTATGAAGTGACAATTAAGGCTGAGGAGTAAATCTTTAGCCTTTTTTACTTTCACAATATTTTCATTTTTTTTGGCTTGACATCGGTTATAATTTAATTGGTGGTAATATGAAAAAACTATTAATACTCTTAGCAGCATTTGTTTCTTTATTTTCTTTATCTAGTTGTGGCTTTGAATTAGGCTTTGAACCAGCAAAGCTTTATAAATTTTCTGCATCTTTAAAATACACCATTGATAATAATGTTTTTCAAGAAGAACCAGAGATTAAACTATTTACTAGCTATGAAAATATGTGCTCTTACTTTGATGAATATACTTATCCTTATGGTTATGGGAGTGGAGATAGAGAACAAGCAGAGAAAGATATATTGGAAAATATCGATTTTGAAAAATCTAACTTATTTGCATATATGAGACAAGAAGGGACTGGTTCAATTCTTCATGCAGTAAGTGTGATAGAAAACAATATAACAATCTACTTTTATACTCCTGAAATTGGGACTGATGATATGGCTTATAAATGGTTAATTGTTGAAGTCGATAAGAAGTTTGAATTTTCCGAACTTAATATTAAGACTAAAGATATGAATGAAAGACAAGCTAAGCATTTATACAATACCTTTGCTAGTGAGTATTGGTTTTGATTATTATAAAATAAAGAAAGAGGCAAACACTATGGTCATTCAGTTGTTATTGAAAAACTGATAGAAGGTACCACTCAACAACGATCTATAAATCCAGGTGTAATTGTGGGAATATAGTCTACAAGCATACCGCATCTTTAACTAATGGAACCACTGTCTCTTGTGGATGCAAGAATGAAGAGAAAAGCTAACCTTGTAAATCTTGATAGAGGGTTATGGGTGGCTCAAATTATGTTTCAAAGAAAAGCTCATATTCTTGGGAGATTTAAAACTAAGAAAGAAGCTATAGATGCACGAAAAGCTGGTGAAGATAAATTTTTTGGAAAATATCGATAAAATGGGCACTTTTGGACTCTAATTTTTACGCCGTGTAAAAGACCTTTGGGTGTGCATTGTATCAAAAGTGTAGCATGTTGGCATTATTTAAACTATAAGGTTTGAAAAAGATATTAATTTAATACTTGATTTTCCTTATCTAATTTTATTTGCAAAATAAAAGTCCAAAAATAGAAATAATAATGATTGATAGATTAATTTTTAAAAAGTTTAAAATGATTAGAATTTGTTAGAGCATAGCATTTTTGAATACGGAAATTAGCACGTTAGCTAAATGATATTTTTATAAAAAAACCCTTCAGCTTTTCCGATGTTACTCGGTCCAACTTTTGGGGTTAATTACAATAAGATGCCATTTTTCTCTTTAATTAACTTTTACTTTCTTTCATTTAAAACATCATCAGCCTTAATTCTGCCCACCTTAGATAAAGGAATTAATAATCCGATAGCCATTGAAACAAAGATAATTGCTGTAGTTGTTAAGAAAGAGAAGATATTATATTGATAGGCAACACACTTCAAATCAACAATATTATTTATATATGCTGCATTTAAAATTATTGGGAAAATAGATGATATTATTGAAGATATAACAGCTGCACCGATAAAAAATACAGCACTATTCAAGATAAATATTTTACAAATATTACTTTGTTTCATACCTAAACAACGCATTAACCCTATATCTTTTTTCTTTTCTCTTACAATTCCACTCAAATGGTAAACAATCATGATAGTGCCAACAATTAAAGCTGCGATTGAAACATAAAATAGAGGACCTTTCCATTGCATGCCATAAATTTCATCTGTTCTAAATACGTTTCGACATTGTTCAGCTTGGTAATTATAAATAACTAATCGTTTCCTCATAAATTCATCGGGTTCATAAATAGAATCTTGAATATTTACTTGAAGTTTATTTTTAAATGGCGAAACTAAAATAGTATTTAAAAAATTATTTTTCCAACATTTTGTATTGGCGAATTCTTTAACTTGATCCAATAAATTTTCATTTAAAATGGCAGAAAAATCTTCCATATCACAGTTATTTGATGGAAAGATAGCAGCTATATCACATTCCAAATTTAGTTGCAAATTTTGTAGCATTTGTTCATATGAATAGACAGATATATTTGTATTATAACAATCAATAACATCGCTTTGAGAAGCAAAATCAATACCATGCATATTTATATTTTCAATGCTATTTTCAAGTTGCGTATATTCTTGAGAATAAGTAGGGATAAATAATATTATTCCCTCTCGTCTATTAATCATTGAATCATTATAATAAATAGCGTTTTCTTTATTTAAAGTATTAGCAAAATATTCATAGCTACCATCTAAATAAAGATTTCGCATTGGAATTGGATTAAGGGTATCTATTTTAATTTGATAATCGAATTGAGAAACCTCAGTAGGAAGATAAACCATCTTAAACACATCTTTTCCTAAAAAGACAGCATTATGCAATCCGTAGATAGTTTCATTTGCTCGTTTTGATTCATATGTAATTTTTTCAAAATAACCTGCCGTGTCATTTTCAAGAGGTTCATAAAATTCATAATTAAATTTGGTATCAATAATACCCGTTATTTTTAATTTTTTTCCGAAAATATCAATAAAATTATCTTCTTTAAAAATTATATCTTGATAATTAGTAACTTTCGTTTGATTGAGGCGATGTCCAGTATCAATATAATAATCTGCAATATATTTTGAAATAGCTATTTCATCATCAGCAACAGGTAATTTACCACTTACTAAATCATAGCCATAGTCATCTAAAAAAGTATCATCCACTTCTATATAGCCAGAAAAATCATAATAATCAGAAGAATCAATCCTTATTGTATATAATCTATCAACACGCATATTGTTCTTAGAAAAATTATTAACCAAAAAAGTATAATCATACTCGTTAGCGTAATTTTCAGATGCTCCATCTGGAAAATCAAAATCTGTACTCAGCGAGTAAGAAGAATATTCTTGTCCGACTCCACCTACTGGTTTATAAAACAATGCTGAAACATCATTATTCTGCAAAGACTTATAGATATTATCGTTTAAGTCATTAAAAATATATGTAGTAAAACATCCTATAGCAGAGAAACATATTATTGTAGCAATTGATGCCATTATTAAACGCAAAACTCTAGTCTTGAAAAGTTTTATACCCATAAATAATGAATCTTTAAATGGTAATTTACTTGTTTTTACTTCAAACTTTTCATCAGTTAAGTCTTTTGATTCTATCTTACTATGGTCAGCAATTATTTGGCCATCACTGATCTCAATGACGCGATCACCATATTCATAAGCAGCCTCTCGATCATGTGAAGCAATAACAACTAATCTTTTTGAGCTAATTTGCTTAAGCAATTCAAATATTGACTTACCTGTAACTTGATCAAGTGCACCAGTTGGTTCATCACAAAGTAAGATTTTTGGATTTTTTACTATCGCTCTAGCAATAGCAGTTCTTTGTTTTTGACCACCTGAAAGAAAATTCGGCTTTTTTTCAGCTAATGAAGCAATATCGACTTCTGCCAATGACTTTAAAGCTAATTCTTTAGAATCCTTTTGCTTTTTCATTATTAATGGAAGTTCGACATTATACAAAACGCTATAATCATTAAAAAGATTATTTTCTTGGAAAACAAAACCAACATAGGTATTACGATAAGCTGCTAAATGTTTACCATTTAACTTTTCTAATTTTTGGTTATCAACATAAATACCGCCATCAGTACTTTTATCTAATCCGCCTAACAAATTTAATAATGTACTTTTTCCGCATCCTGATTTCCCTAAGATAAAAATCATTCCAGTTTTTGGTAATTTTAAATTTATATCTTTTAAAGCCTCAACTGGAGGTTGTTTTCCGTTATCATAAGTTTTATAAACACTTCTTAATTCAATAAACATAATATAATAAAAATCTTTCTAATTTTATCTATTTCACTTTCTTAAGGTAATGTTCATGGTAACATCGCTACTAACCCAATTATCCGAGTAATCGCCTCTTGCACCATAACGTAATACTATGCAAAAATCCTTATCATAATATGAGATATCAGACAGAGGAATACTAGTAAATGAAAAAGTATAATATTTATTCTGTGCTGCGACCGTTTCATTTCTATGAGGGTATTTTTCTTTATCATCATAATTATACGTATTAACAGAATTTGTTAAAGCCAATTGTTGATGCCCATCATCTATTTTTCTAATTTTCATCGTAACGTAAACATCAGCATATTTATATCCCTTATCAACACAGTCTAAATATTTAAATGGAATTTGACCAGAAGGTATTATATCCCAATACTGATCTGCATCAGTTATTGTCGCTTCACTATCTCTAACTTTCAGCGAACAACTAAGAGTATTGGTCGTACTTTCAGTTGGATCATAATTATCTAGAACATCATTTAAATTATTTTGATAGTACTGCTTGAACCAATTTTTCATAATATTAGCTTTAGAAGATAAATTACTTGGTAATAAATTCCAAAGTGGAATCAAACCATCTGATGAATATCCTATTAATTTCTCATTATTACCAACAGAATTAACCCATTCAGGATATTTTGTACCTAAATCTCCATATGATAGACCAGCATACATATCACCACCTTGGGTATAAAAATTAACAAATTCATGGCATGATTTAGAAGTTGTACCAATAACACTTTCCAAATTAAAACCAAAATTAGTTGCACCACTTGCTAATCCAGCAAATGCAGCATTTAACCCTGCATTGACATCATCTTTTAAGTTTACTGAAAAATCAGTAGAATTAGAGACCAAGGAATAGAAAAAATTGAATGAAGCCCCATATATACCTTTAGCAATGACATGCGTTCCATATTTATCAAAGAAGTTAACATAATTTCCAGTACTAAACAAAGTATTTAAATCCTGTAAATAACTATCCGATAAATTAGAAATATAAGTATTCAAATTACGATAATTTGGTAAATTCAATGTATAAGATTGATATGTACTATTATAAACATAATAAAATTGCTCATAATATTCATTATAATCAACACTTATACTTGCTTGAAAAGAATTACTTAATCCTATTTGAAATAACTTAATTGCATCAACGGTTGCACTAGAAGAAATATTTAAGCCCATTGAAAACTTATTGCTCACTTCTTCATAACTACTACCGCTATATCCACCAGCCCTAGTATTACTAGTATTAATTTTTACACTATTATTAATTTGACTATTTAACCAACTTCTATCAAATATATCAGCACCTGTTTTGATTTCAGTAGTATCAAATAAGTCACCTTTTACAGCATCTACTCCGTAACCTAATTCACTATTTTCTCCAATTCTATTTGCAAGCAAACGTTTATTTGCATTATCAATATTAATATTACTTTCATAATTGCTTGCACTAATGCTAAAAAACATTAAATTTGCTGTAAGAGCAGACGCCAAAGTGGCTAATAACAAAAATTTTTTCCCCATATTTCCCATATAACCCTTTCTTGTTTAATCTAATTCTATTACATTACGATAAGATGTCAACATGTAATCGTTTTCATAAAATGTATCTAGTACCGAATATTATATATTTGTGTTCATAATATTGAAGTATCAAGTGAAGATATTTCATCGCATTTTAGCATTACTATATCTAATAAGAATCATTAAATATTGAGATTCATTGCTTCTACTACTGGAGTCCTTTGCTATTTTTAGATTAGTCTTTTATATTTCTAATTAGGGGTATAAATATTCAGATTGACACTAGCATCCAAAATATCACTTTATCCGACATTTTCTTTAATATCGGTTATTATTTCTATGATGCAAATACTTAATTAAATATAATGAATTATACTTATTAATTTTTTATTCGGCGCAGCAAAAGTATATTAATCAAAATAATAATTATTATATTATATCATTAAGTTTAGTAAAAAAGACTATCCAACTGGACTGCTCCTTGTAAAGTAGACATATAAAATTTATTAATTATTAATTAAAAGAAATATAATTTGAATGTGAATGATATCTGATAAAATTAAAATTTCTTTTAACTTGTTTTTAAACTTTTATATAATAAAGATGAAAGCGAAGACTATTCAAAGATTATAAAAAATGTGGATTATGTGATAGATACCCTCGGAATATCCGAATTTATTAGAGAACTTTCTGTTTTAAAAACACATGGAAAAATGCTGTCTTTAAGAGGTATGCCTAACAAATCCTTTGCAGAACGTTATAAAATTAACGGTCTCAGAAAATTATTATTCACCATAGCCGGTCAAAAATACGATAAACTTGCTAAAAAGCAAGGAAAATCATATGAATTTATGTTTGTCAAAGAAAATGGTGAAGAACTAAAGTATATTACAAACATTGTTGAAGCTAATAAAATACATCCCGCTACCGATTCAAATGAATGGAAGATAGATAATTTTGAAGAAGCATTGAATTATTTCAATTCTAAAAAGGCCAAAGGAAAAATTGTATTTACATTTGATTAAAGAAAAAAGGCTATTCAAGTTTAATTGCTGAATAGCCTTTTTATTTTATTATAACGAACTTAAATCAATACGTGTGAGACCAGTCATTGTCCAAGGATCTTCATTGGTATCAAAGAAACGAGTTGTCGCTGCAATTGATGTATCATCAAGAATAGCAACACCTACCAATGTTAAATTTCCATATGGAACTGAGCTATCTAAAGTAATATCAATAGCGAACGTTTCTTCATTAATAACATAATTGAAGGTAACCAAGTCTTCATAAGTCAGCATTCCACTCCAATAATCTTCTGAACCATAACGATATTCACCAGTACCATCCTCATTAAAATTGATATAGAAACGCTCTCCGCCATCACTATAAGACATGGTCTTTTCAAAAAGCATTGTTTTCACTGCATCAATATTAGGTTTATTTTTAACTGATAACGAAACTGTTGTTGAAACCTTTTTATCGCTAGCTGCAACATTAATTGTGACATCACCTGCGCTAACACCGGTTATTTCATAAGTATTATTTTCAAGTTTTTCAAAAGTGATAGAACCAGTTGATGATGTATCGACGCTGATATCGTAATTTTGATTTGCACCTGATGGAAGAATTTCTGCGCTTAATACAGTTTTTCCTCCGACAAAGATTGATTGATCAGCAAGTTTTGCAGTAATCTTTTTTGCTTCTGGCACTACTGCTTTTAATTTAACTTCCTTAAGTTCACCCGCGCCATTATCGAAAATTAAAGTGAAATCACCCTCTTTTAATACTTTTAATCCTTGAGCAGTTTGTTCAACAAATCCTTCTTCTTTTGTTTCTAAAGCCATTGGCTTAACTAAATAAGGATTATGGTCATAAGAAGTATAATCAAATGATAAAATACTGCCCACTTCAACGACATTATCTAAGGATGTAACTTTATCAAAGCCATCATGTTTATACGAAATAGCCACATCATAATCATGCATTGCATAATCATTAACATCAATTTTATCTTGATAATATTGTTTATAGCCTTTATTTGCTTCCATTGAAAGCAAGGCATATCCAACGCTTGTAGCATCTTCATTAGGCTTATTGCTTGAATTATCAAAATCGCTATAAGCATACTCATCACAAGTATATTTAGCATTTAATAAGAAGCCGTTTCCATCAAATGTGAGATTTAAGACATGATATTCCATATTAATATAGTTATCATAATTAGCCGTTAATGTTGTTGTAAAAGATAATTTATCCGCGCTGGCTGCAGAACGAACAGAAACATTTTTCCAGGCGTACCCGGAAGCAAAACCAGCACTATAACTATCTTTATCAAAATATTTTTCTAAGAGTATGCTTGCAAACCCATATGATTCGATTTGATTATTAACTTCACTTTCAGTTTTATCTTGCATGACATTAATATTTGTTTCATCATCAGAAACAACATTATAAAGAACCATACTTTCTTTATATTCCGAAGAAGGTTCATTATTAGAAAAAGAACCATCCCCTAATCTATAAACATAATAACGATTATTGTCAGTTAATCCTCTTTCTTCAACAAATGACGTAGTAATTTGATTACTAGAAGATGTTTTTTCATTTCCAGTGATTCTCAATGCCTTATTGTGGTATGACTCGATATGGTAATCAAAAACCTTTTCATAAGTTTCTGATGTTTGATAAGAATAATTACCTGAAGAGAAGTATTTTCCTTCAATAGATTGTTCTTTTTCTAAAAGCGAAATAACCCCGTCAACATTAGTCGGAATCATCTCTTGAGTAACTTCCTTATTATCTAGAAGATTTTCTTCGCCCAAAGTTAAAAGTTCAACCTTTAAGATGCTATCAACATTTGGCATAACAAAACTAAATGTTCCATCAGAATTTTTAGTTAAATTAACATCATTGAGTCTAACGTTTAAAAGTGCTTTATTAGCCGGGATATCATCAACAGTAAAAGAAATAGTTCTTCCACCTTCATAACGAGAATTTTCACTAGCGTCAACAATACTTACTGTTCCGCCTTCTAAAGTTTCAACTGTAAGCAAATAGCCTTCTTCACTTGGAAGCGAGGTATTGCTAGACGGATTAGAACTAGATGAATTAGAAGAAGTGACACTAGAAGGATTATTAGTTATCGAAGATGATGAATTAGATGATGTCGAAGTTCCTCCTTGGCAGGCAACCAAAGCTAAACAAGATAAGGTAAGCAAACCAAAAAGTAATTTTTTTCTCATAGTTTTCAACCCCTATTAAACTAATCTACTTTCTTGCAATCCAAATCAATTGTATAGCCATAATAATTCGGATCACTTAATGAGAAGACGATATTAGCATCTTCACCATTAAATTCAAAGAAAGCGTAATTGTTATCGTATGTATATTCCATTCCGCCTTCAGAAACATAAGTAATTGAACTAATTAATACAAGAACGCGGTCATCTCTAGAATATGTTTCATCAATTTTATAGGCAAATTCATATTTTTGACCTGGGATAAAAGTAAATCCTGTATCAGAAGAATTTAGAGTGAAATATCCTTTTTTATAACCTGCTTCTGCAGCATCTTCTGAAGTAAATTCTACTGTTGCAGCATCTTCAATCATCGAACTACCATTCATATTCGGTAATCCGCCTGTCCATGTTCCAACAATATTTGCTTTAACTTCTTCAGCAGTCTTCTTTTCTTCAATAACAAAGTCGACTTGATCATAAACTTCTGGATTATTATTAGAAGTTGCTCTAACCCATGCATCGCCGGTTTCTAAATATGTTGCGGTATAGTCACCATTTTCATCTTTGGTAAGCTTGATATTATCTGAAGCGGTGACTGTATAAGTATCCATTGTGTTATCTGGATTAACGAAAACATAAATATTTTCTTCTTCGCCTTTATACTTATGAGAAACATATAAATTAACATCGATGCTTTCCATTGCTGGAGCTTTAACAGTGACATCAATTGTCTTTTCAATTCCCGATTCAGATCTAACTGTTAATGTGGTTGTTCCTTCTCCAATAGCTTCAATTGTTGGTTTATAGTTATCGTATTTAGTAATTTTAATAACATCTTGATTTGAACTATCAACAATTTCTAAATCGGTATCAACTGCCTTTTCTGGACTAATATTAACGGCTTGAACTCTAACAAGTTGACCAATAGGGAAATTATTCGCATCTGCGACATGATTATCTTCTAAGATTCCATCATTCCAAAGTAATTGAATATCATAACTTGTCATAAAGTAATCTAAAGGATTAAGTTTTTGCTCTGTATAGGCTGCTTTTTCACCTAAAGTAACGACAAAAGAATCGGTGATGGAAGAAATGATTTTTGTATTACCTGAATCATCGAGCTGCTCTAGATAGTCAAAAGTAAATGATGTTAAATATCCATCTTTATCAAGAGTTAAATCAATCTTTGCTCCATAGTTATATGTATAACCAGAAGATGTACCATTCCAAGTAATATCAATTTTATAATTGCTACTTCCAGTTTCTGCATCAATAACCGGGACAATATTATCAAAACCTGCGATAACGTGATCAGCAATAACCAAATCATAATAATAAAGCAAATAATAAACGCTATTGATTGATGAAGCTTGGGCAATTTGAGTAGCTAAAGATTCTGAATATGGTGTTTTGCTAGCATCGTCACGATCTTTTCCGTTAGCATAATCAATAACTTGGTAGAAAACATTATCTTCAAGAATTCTTAATGTTTGATATGAATCTTTAGTCTCATAGTTTTGGCTAGGCAATTCGCTATCGACGTAACTAACATCTTCAGTACCTTCAGCATAGAAAGTATTAGAAGCAAAAGATTCTCCTTTTTCTTTAATGGTTGTTGTTCTAGTTCCATATAAAACTGTTTCAAAGATTTCATTCTCACGGGTATAGCTCTTACCCATAGCGATATCTTTTTTCATGCCTTCACTAGATAAATATTCATAAAGAGCAGAAATAGTGTCAAATGTTACACTAGGTTCAATAGCACTTCCGGAACTATTGCTTGATGAGTTTCCAGAAGATTCAGTAATTGACGGAGCTGTGCTAACAGGGGATGATGAAGTTGAACTTCCCTTACCTCCGCAGGCTGTCAAAATCATCAATGATGCTAATGACAGAATAGTAATTGTTTTCTTTTTCATTTAATTTCTCCATTTAAAATCAGTTATTTAAAAATAACAGAATTTGATACATTATACCATTTTCAACATATTAAAAAAGAGTCATAGCTTTATTTATAAATTTTTATAGTTTTTGTATAGATGATTTATCATCCCATTAAGAAGAAACTGAGATATAATCCACCTAAAGAAGCAAATAATGTTGGTATTGCGATGATAGCTCCGTAGAAAGTAAATTTACCAAATGAGAACGGAATATCGTTTTTCTTAAGAATACCCATCCACATCATTCCAGCTAAAGCACCTATCGGTGTAAAGAATGCTGCAATATTTGAACTTATGATACTTGCAAATATAGCTTGACGACTAATTTCGCCAAAGTTTTCAATAATATCAACATATAATACGCTCATCGGAATATTATTAATCAAATTAGCAACAACAAATGAAGATAGACCATACGATAATATTGGCTGACTTGTATTTAATATATTATAGAAATAAGTAGTTACGTCATATGAATGCAAAGTAAGGACAATAACAAACATTGAAAGAAGCAAAGGGATAAGATTAAATGGCAATCTCATTAATGATTCTTTTAAAATAAAGGCTTCTTTTTTCTGAAAAGAGCAGTAAACAATAACAAAAACTAATAAAATACAAGCGGAAATTGAGGCGATTAACCACATTGAAAGTCCTACCCAAGAACTTATAGATAAAAGAATAATGCAGATGATAAGCAATACAAGTGAAACGCTGAAAATCGTTTTATCAATTATATGATCGTGTTCTAAACTGCTAGTTAAAGGTACCTTAAAGTATTTTCTAAAAAGAATGAGCATTACTGCAAGTGAAACGATTCCGGCTAAGAAAGTCGGTATAGCCATATGAGTTAAATAATCTAAAAAATCAATATTATATGAAGTAGCTAAATAAATGTTAGTTGGATTACCGATAATCAATAACATCGACCAAGTATTAGCCCCAACAAATTCACCTATTAAATACGGCAAAGGATTAATTTTCGTATTCTTACAGAAAAAGATAATAAAAGGTGTAAATGTGATAACAATAATATCATTAGATGTAAAAACCGTTAAAACTGAAACGATAAAATAAAGCAATACAAACATCGTTAATTGAGAATTATTAGATTTTTGCACTGCAACTGACGCTAGATATTTAAAAAATCCAACTTCATCAAGCACAACGCTAATAAAAACCATTGAAATAAAAATAGCTAATATTTCTAGAGGATTAACACTTGTTGAGGCAATCATAGATGAAAAAACCATTTTTGCATCGACTAATCCTAAAGAAAGCAATAAAATTGCTCCAATTAATGGGGCAAACCAAAATGTTTGCATCTGAAATTTACCGATTTTTAAAACCGGAAAAGCAAACACGCAGATAATCATCCCGACTATAGCTATTACAGAAATAACTAGCGCTGCAATCACAATTAGAAAATATACACTTAATCGCAGCAATTGTTAACAATTATTTGTAAAAATTTGTTCTTTATTTATATAAATTTAATTTATATAAAAAATACATTTATCATTTATGCATTATAACACGTGTTAATTATCTCAATTGTTTTTGAAAAACTTATTGAATCTTATGATTCAATGTGTTAAAAAAATATTACAAAATTAGGGGGATTAACTATGCAACATAAATCTTTTAAATTGTTAGTTCTCGCTGCGATGGCTCTTTCTTTAGCCGCTTGTGGCGGAACAACATCATCAGTTGGTTCATCCGGAAGCTCAGCAAGTACTTCAACTGGCACTTCCGTATCGACACCATCAATTTCTTCACCTTCAACACCATCAATCTCATCGCCTTCGACACCATCTGTGTCATCACCTTCAGCTCCGGTAACTTCTTCACCAAGTTCACCATCAACTCCAAGTACACCTTCAACCTCAATAGTTGAAGAAACTTCTCATCTTGTAACTATTTCAGAAGGCGAAGGATACACAGCTACCTTAGACAAAGCTGACAGTAAATATGAAGAAGGTGATTTAGTTACTATTTCAGTAACCATAACTGGACAATATAAATTATTAGATTCTATATCATCTGAAGAAGTAACTATCTCAACACCTGTTTTAGAAAACGGAGTATACACTGCTACCTTCACCATGATTGATGAAGCAGTTAATGTCACAGTTACATTAAAAGATCAAACATTCTCAATCGGTAAAACAGAGGTAATTGGTGCTCAAGCTAGCGCTCAAATTAAATCTGTCGCATTCTCAGTTGACGGTACAACATTTACCGAGTCTTTGCCAGCTGTTGCTTATAATCAAGAAGTTACAGCTAAAGTCACCTTTGGCTATTCCGTTTCTGCAGATAACATGGCCTATTATCAGTTCTATGTTGATAACATTGGATATGAATTAACCGCCGATGAGTCAACAAAAGTTGAATCTGGTAGCTATGTTAATTATACCGGCGGATTAGTTACATTTAAAATGCCAGGAAATAATGTTTCAACAAGTCTTGTCGCTATCTATAACTCCTTTGCTGATGATACAGTGACAGATTACATAACAGTTTCATCTGAGAAAAATGAATATGTTAATTTCTATGGTTATATAACTGGAAAGAAATATTCAAGAATTTCACTTTCTGCTTATGTTAAAGCTGGATATAGTGTAGAGAAATGGGAATACACCGATGATAATGGCGAAACCTGGAATGAAATGAGTATGTATCAATCATACGATGGTAGTTATTCAGTCACTTTAACAGCTTCTGAAATTGATGGTACTGATGTTATCGTCAGAGCTACCGGAAAATTTTTAGGTGTTAGAACAATTAACTATGTTAATGAGGACGCTATTAGAGCAACTGGATCTTCAAGCATATTACCAAGCGAAGTAACCGTTGGTGACAGCGTAACTATCTACTATACTTCTAATACTGGATTTGCTATTACTGGACCTGCTACTATCGATGGAGTAGCTGCTGAAAATATTACTGAAAATTCCACTAGTATTATTTCATTCATTATGCCGGATAATGATGTCACTATTACTTTCAATGTAAGTGAATATGGAAAGTTATCCTATACTCCAAATGAAAATATTACAAGTGTCGAATTCAAAAATTCATCATATGCCTATGACACTATAACTTCTGCTGCTCCAGGCTCCGCAGTATATGCATTTGTTACAGTTGCTGATGGACATAAATTATTAGGCGGATCTGTTAATGGTGGAGAAGAAATTTCAGTAACATCTGATTATTACGGAGAATATATTTGCTTCACTATGCCAAGCGATGGCAGCGATGCTGTAGTTACATTCACTTTAGACACTACTTATCTCGTTTCTAGTGAAGAAAATGAAAATGCATCAATCACCTTTGGTTATAGCGATAAAACAACCTATGCCGCAGAAGGTGAAACAGTCGAATTTAGAGTTAAACCTAATGATGTCTTCACTCATATTGATAGCGTTACATCCGATGATGAATCATTAGAAATAACCTTTGGACAAAATGAATATGGTGATTATGTCGGCAGTTTCGTTATGCCTGATCATGCTGTAGTTCTTTCAGTTACCACTTCACCTATTGAATCACAAACTCTTACCCTTGATCTTGGCGAACATGAGGATGCCATCACATCTATTTCAATAAGAGGTAGTTCATCAAGTGCAATGCTCGGAAATTCATATGGACCTACTGGAGCTATAATCGTCACTGAAGGTGAATTCTTACCTGGAGAAAGTATTAATATCTCTTTAAGTGCTATTCTTAATAGTTCATACGATCCAACATTATACGTTGTTAAATCTGTTGATGGATCTTCAGTTGAAGAAGCATTAACACCTGTAAGTACCAATGTCAGTGGATCTAGTAAATATCTCAGTTACCCAAGTTTAACTCTTACTGATGATATTACTGGATTTATCGTCAAATACACAGAAAAAGTTTCAACATCCATTACGGTTGATGATGCTGGTTATGAAGGAATTACCTACACAGTAAATAACACCACAAAATATGAATCTGTCGAAGAATTAAATCAAAATCTTCATATTGGTGATACCGTTACTGTTAATACACCAAGCGAAGAAGGATATAAATATATCGTCACAGTTTCTGATGAAGCTGGAGAAACTATCAGTGTTTCTAATAATTCATTCCAAGTAACAAAAGATGGCTTAACAGTTAAGATTGCTAAAGAAGAAACTTATTCCTTTACAATTAACGATGGAAGTTATTACTCATTATCTTATTACGTAAGAGATGATGCATATAACTCTTATAACGGATACGGAAATGAAATCTCTTTAGGATTAGTTCTCCATATTTCTATTTCCAACTACTATTCATCTAATACTTATCAAATCACTATCAAAAATGGTGATGAAGTAATCACAGATACTATTGGAAATAATGAAACATTTACCCAAGACATAACAGTCAAAGGTAATGTATTGATTGAAACTACTGTCGTTGAATAAAATAACCAATTAACTGGCCCGGATTTCCGGGCTTTTCTTATTATTAGATCAGGATATCTTTATTCTTCTTATAAGCAATGAATACCCTAGGGTATTCGAGCAAAAATTCTATAAAATAGAATTAATTGCAAGGAGGAGATAAGAGGTCTCCTGATTTTTCTTTATAGGCATATAGAGAAGAATCCGGGAATGAATGAGACGGG
>CALVKD010000033.1 GCA_944332525.1 uncultured Bacilli bacterium
GGAGAACGCATATTATTTTTTGTTCCTTTTTGTCTTGCCATGATAGATCCTCCTTTTTAATAGAATAACAAAGAAAAAAGTGGATGGGGCTTTTTTACCCTTGTCCACTTTTACACTAGCACTTCATGGTAGCAGCTTATTTTTTATAAATAATTTCTAATGTATCGCCAAAACGGTTGATTTTGTCGAGATGAAATGCTTTTGGAAATTTAGGCGAAGTTCCCTTATAGTCAGCAATTGATCCACCTTGATTACCTTCAATCATAGGTGAAACGATTAAAGAAATTTCATCGATTAAATCTTCGTTAAAGAACGATCCGTTAATGATACCTCCTCCGTTCACTGATAGCAAATCGATTTTGAATTGTGAAAATAAGGTATTCATTAATGAGTTTAAATCTAAATCATTTTCGCCATTGACGATATAAGGGATGTTTAAGGATTTTAAATAGCCTAAATATTCAAACGAGGCTTGTTTAGTTACTACTTGTAAAACTTTGTTGAAATGATGATCTGGATATTCAATTTTATCGCTAGCCCATAAAATACTTCCTTTTCTATCTAGGCAAATTGCATAGTTTTCTTCGCTTGGCAAATAGTAATTATCATAAGTAGAAACGATTCCTTTATACTTAGATAAGTCGATTTTGTCTTGATGAGGGAAATTATCGATAAAAGTATTTTTGCCGCATAGCCAGGCTTTTTTGCCGTAGATAAGAGCTTTAGAATCGTAATATTCTCCAGCTTGTTGACTTTCTAAATAAGAAAAGAAATCTCCGGTTATTTTGCCGTCGATTGATATCATCATGTGACAAATAGTATAAGGTTTTTTCATAATATTCTCCTTTGTTTAATAAGATAACATTTAGAGCTAACTCTAGGTCAAGATATTTAAGTTATCTATTTTATAAAAAATATGTCATAATAAAATTAACAAAAGATTAGGAGATTAAAATATGTGCACATCAGTTTTTTTGAAGTTTAGCCATAGCTATTTTGGAAGAAATCTTGATTTAGCTTATCCGTTACAATGTGAAAGTATCTACATACCTTCTAAATTTACTTTAAATTTTAAAAACGAAAATGCAATAAATCAGCATTATCAAATTCTTGGAGTGGGTACGGTTATTAATGAAACACCTTTGCTTTTTGAAGGCATTAATGATCAAGGATTAGGCGTGGCTTCTTTAAACTTTCCGCGTAATGCTGTTTTTAATAAACCTCAAGATGGCAAATTGAATTTAGCTCCATATGAAATTATTACCTATTTTTTAAGCGTTTATAAAACGTTAGATGAAGTGAAAAAAGATATTGATAAATTAAATATTACTGACGTTCGTTTTTTAGATAATTTACCTTTGGCTCCTCTTCATTATTTAATCGCAGATAAAAGCGGAGCGATTGTTGTTGAACAATCAAAAGAAGGGTTAAAAATCTATGATAATCCATATCAAATACTAACAAATAATCCACCTTTTTCTTATCATTTAGAAAACGTTAATAATTATATGGGATTATCTAGCAAGCAAATCGAAAATCGCTTTTCACCTGATTTAAATCTGATTCCTCATTCTCTTGGAATGGGCAGTTTGTCTTTACCAGGAGACGCTTCTTCTCCTTCGAGATTCATCAGAGCTTTTTTCTACAAATATCATCAAGATAAAAAAACATCAATTGATGAAGAAAGAAAATCCTACTTTGATTTATTAGCAAAAGTAAAAGTTTTAAAAGGTGAAGCGTACGATGGAGAAAATCCTGAGTATACCGTCTATTCTTCTTGCTATGATATCGATGAATTTTCGCTATTTTATATCACATATGATAGCAATGTCTATCAAAAGTTTGCCTATGAAAAAACGGATATTGCTTTAGTGCATTATCCGTTAAAAAATCAAATTTTGTTTTCTTTAAGCGAGTAGAGCTTTTAAACTTCTATTAATAATTAAAGCGCCATACTTTCTTAAATCATCAACGGTAATTTTGTTGTGGTGTACGATATAGTAATGAATCATTTCCGTCATACCTCCCATCAAATAAGAAGCGATTAAGTATGAAGGATAGGCAAATTCTTGATGGCTTTGAGAAATAAATGAATCAAGATTTTTTACAATTTTGTTCATCGCGGTTAATTGAAGCATATGAACAATTAGAGAATCACCTTGGCAATCAAAAATCTTTTCTATGCTTTTATATTGTATGATTTTATCAATGGTATTTGAAAATATCGTTGTGATAATATATGATATTTGCTCATTAAATGATAAGCTATTAAGCTCTTCCCCAAAACAGAAAATATCATTTAAAGAGTCATCAATAAGCTCATGCATTAAACTCTCTTTATCATGATAGTGGGCGTAAAAGGTTACTCTTGTAACATTAGCGGTATGACAGATATCCTGAACAGTAATTTCATTAAAAGGCTGATTAGCAAGCAAAGTAATGAGCGCTTTCTTTAAAGCTGTCTTTGATTTAAAGATTCGCGAATCCGATTTCATAAATACCCTCACAATTTAATAATACATTTATTATATAGCGAGTGTGATATTTTTTCAATTTTCTTTTGAATTTGCTATAGCGGCCTTCTGATAAAAAGTTAATAATTTTTTTTGCAAAGATTTAGGAGAAACAATGATTGCTTCCTTGCCAAAACGCTGAAAATAGATAAAAGCTTGAAAATAACTGCAGTTAAAGTAATAATCACCATTATCTTTTTTAATATATGGAGGTCGATGTATGTAATGTGATGAATACATTCTCTCACCTTCATAAGTTAATTGAACGTGGATTTCTTCTTCTTTGCCTTGATAGAGGAAAGAAGGATTATTGAATTGCATTTTTTCAACTATATCTAAGTCATTTTGACTTAAATTATAACTCTCTTTGATTAGGCTGATATATTTGAAATTAGATAATTTTACCGAAATAATCACATTATCTTTTTTTAATATTAAATAGTTAAAAAGTTCTTCTTTGCTACTAACCATGACAATTGGACGACCCTGTTTAAGTGAAGAATTTTCTTTTAAACGATAAATAATGTTAACCCCTTTATTAATAGCTTGATTGATGTTTTCCACAAAATCTTTAAAAATTATTTTTTCTCTCGTGAGAGGATGAAGACGGGTATAGCTTACCAAAAGCATTCTTAAAAATTCTGATAGAGAGTATTCTTTTAAGCAGTAATAGCAAATGTATTCAATAGCAGATGTCGCGATATGCGAAGGCTTAAAATTAAGAGTAACTGAAAAAGGCTTTAAATCTTTTACATCGTTTTTAGATAATTTTTCTGCTATTTCAGACGCTAAAGCTTTGGAATTTTTGTTGCTTCCTTGTAAAACGCTATCGATTAAATTGATTTGATTTTCTTTTGTTTTAATAAATTCTTGATAATAATTATTAATCAAAATATTGAGAAATGCGTTTTGCTGCAATTTATTGTTTTTGGAAAATGCAAATTTTTCCATATCGTTACTTAATATTTCCATCGTCATCGGGGAAATATTTATTTTTATTTTTTCTTCCATGTTTATCACCCAATCTAAATATACCATTAAAAGGGGTCTAGAATAAAGCAAATTCTTTTAAAACACAGAAAAAAAGGGGTCAAAAAAATATTTAACATCACCATTTTTTTACAAAAATAGATAAAAGATAATATAAGTGAGGAGATGATTGTTATGAAGATTAAAGGTCAGTATAACCAAGCAATAGTATTAGCGGACTCTATACAAGATACAGCATATCAGCAAATTCAGCAATTAGTAAATCAGCCGTTTTCTAAGAAATCAAACATTGTTGTTATGAGCGATGTTCATTCTGGAACAGGGTCAGTTATTGGCTTAACTATGACGATTAAAGATAAGGTAGTCCCTTCGTTAGTCGGTGTCGATATCGGATGCGGGATGGAGGTGATTAATCTCGGTAAAGAATATATAGATTTTCATTCTTTAGATGATTTTATCAATCGGAATATTCCGTCAGGATTTTCTGTGAATAATGAAATCATAGAAGAGTTTCCTTTAGATGGTCTAAAATGCTTTAGTCAGCTCAGAGATATTAATTATTTAACACGTTCTTTAGGATCTCTAGGTGGTGGAAATCATTTTATCGAAATTGATGTTGATAACGAGGGTAATCACTATCTTATTATTCATAGCGGATCTCGTAGTCTCGGCGTTCAAGTTTGCGATATTTACCAAAAAGTCGCGGTTAATCATACCTTTAATAAAATTTTCAATTATCAATTAGAAGCTCAAAAAATAATTGATTATTGCGTATCGCATAATCAAGAAAACTTAATCAACAATCGTCTCCAAGATTTGAAAAAATTAGCTAAAAATATTGTCTATCCAAATAGAGATTTATGCTATCTTGAGGGACAAGATTTCGAAAATTATCTTTACGATATGGGAATAGTTCAAAAATTTGCTGCTAGAAATCGTCAGTTAATTGCAGAAAAAATCGTTAAATTTTTAAATTGTGCAATAGTCGATCGTTTTACTTGTATTCATAATTATATTGATTTAGAAGATAAAATATTACGTAAAGGATCAATTGATGCTTCGCTTGGAAAAAGAGTAATTATTCCTCTTAATATGCGCGATGGCTGTATTTTAGGAATTGGAAAAGGAAATAAAAAATATAATAGTTCTGCTCCGCATGGAGCAGGTAGAGCTATTAGCAGAATGAATACTAAAGACAAAATATCGTTAATTGATTTTAAAGAGGAGATGAAAAATATTTATTCAACTTCGGTTGGAGAAACTACCATTGATGAAGCGCCTCAGGCATATAAAAATAAAAATGATATTTTAAAATATCTGCCTTTATTAGTAGACGATATAAGAATAATCAAACCGCTTTATAATTTTAAAGCTCACTAATATTAAATTTTGCTAGATTTTTTTTACCTTTGATATCTTGTTATTTTTTAACAAGATATTTTTTGTTAATATAATATGTGATTTGAAGGTGAAAAAAGATGCAGCAAGACAAGATGATTGAAAGATTAACCGCGATGGAAAAGCGGCTTAATGAAATCGATGAATTATTATGTAAAGATGAAGTTATTTCCAACATCAAAATGATGACTGAATTAAATAAGGAAAGAGCTAATCTAGAAGAACCAGTTGAAAGCTATAAAAAATACAAAAAAATTGTTAGCGATATTGAGGATTCAAAAATCATGGAAACCGATGAAGATCCAGAGATTGCAACTTTTGCTAAGGAAAATTTAAAAGAATTAACTAAGCAGCAAGAAGCTCTTTATGAAGAAATGAAATTAATGTTAATTCCGAAGGATCCAAACGATAATAAAAATATTATTTGTGAAATCCGCGGAGCTGCTGGTGGAGATGAAGCAAATATTTTTGCTGGCGATTTATTTAGAATGTATACCCGTTATGCTGAAAGCAAGGGTTGGAAAATTCAAGTATTAGATTCTTCTGAATCAGAGATGGGAGGCTTTGCTTCTATTTCATTTATGATAAAAGGTGAAGGTGTTTATTCACGTTTAAAATTTGAGTCAGGTGCTCACCGCGTTCAAAGAGTTCCAAAGACTGAGGCAGCCGGCAGAATTCATACATCAACTGCAACGGTTCTTGTTATGCCGGAAGCCGAAGAAGTTGAAGTAGAAATTAATCCAGCAGATTTACAAATTGATACATATCGTTCTTCAGGAGCTGGTGGACAAAACGTTAATAAAACCGAATCGGCTGTTAGAATTACTCATATTCCGACTGGTATTGTTGTTGCTTGCCAAGTTGAAAGATCACAATTGCAAAACAGAGAAATCGCGATGAATTTATTAAGAGCGCGTGTTTATGCATTAAAGCAAGCTGAGCAAAATGAAAAAATCGAGGCTGAAAGAAGATTAAAAGTCGGAACTGGTGAAAGAAGTGAAAAAATTAGAACGTATAACTATCCTCAAAACAGAGTTACCGATCACCGTATTGGATTCACTATTCAAAAACTCGATAGAGTTATGGAAGGTGACCTCGATGAGATTATTGACGCTTTAATTAATGCGGATCAACAAGATAAAATGGCATTAGAAGCCAAAAAGATGAATGATGAAATTAAGTAATATTCTTGAAGAAGGAAAAAAACTTATAAACGATCAAATAACTAAGGAAGATATCTTCATTTTAATCGAAGATATTTTTCATTTGGAAAGATATGAAATCATCATGAAAAAAGATATCGATCTTGATGAAAGTAAAATATTGCCTTTATTTGAAAGATTAAAATCTGAACCAATAAGTTATATTCTTAATAAAAGAACATTTGATCAGCATGAGTTTTATGTTGATTCAAGAGTTTTAATACCGCGTGATGAGACTGAAGAGTTAGTATATTTAGTAAAAAAAGAGATAGAAAAAAATAAATTAAAAAATATTACCGTTCTTGACATGGGAACAGGGTCGGGATGTATTGCGATTAGTTTGGATTTATTTTTGAAAAAGCAGAATATTCCTCACAGGGTTATCGCTTGCGATAAGATTAGTGATGCTTTAGAAGTAGCAAAAATTAACAATAAAAAAAATAATAGTAATGTTGATTTTTTTATAAGTGACATTTTTGAAAATATTAATGAAAAAGTCGATATATTAGTGTCTAATCCGCCATATATAGCAAAAAAAGAACAAGCGGATATGCGGGTGGTGATAAATGAGCCTAATACGGCTTTATTCGCATCAGAAGAAGGAACATATTTTTATCATAATATGTTAAAAAACCTTCAAAAAATAGCTTTTCCTAAATTAATCTTTTTTGAGATTTCTCCTGAGCAAGTGGATATTTTGAAAAAATTAGCTGAGAAATACGCAAAAGGTTATCATTATGAATTTGTTTGTGATATGAATGAAAACGTGAGGTTTATGAAATTAGAAAGGCGATTATGAAAACTGAATTATTAAATTTTGAAGATGAAAAATGTGTTGAAATAGTTAGAGATGGTGATGTTCTAGCTTTTCCGACAGAGACGGTTTTTGGTTTCGGAGTTCGTTATGATTCGTTAGAGGCATTTAATAAACTTTGCGCATTGAAACAAAGAACTCCTGATAAACCATTTACCATTATGGTTTCTGATAAAAAAGATATTGGAAGATTTGTTGATCTCAACGATAAAATGGAAAGATTAATTGATACGTTTATGCCTGGTGAAGTAACATTCTTATTTCCAGCTAAGAAAGATCTTGCTCACCATTTAACTTTATCTAGTAAGTCAGTAGGAATTAGAATTGCCGCTTTAAAAGAAGTACCTGATTTAATTGCTAGGGTCGGAGTACCTATGCTTGTTACATCAGCAAACTTATCAAGCGAACCACCTCTTCTGGACTCTGATAGCTGTTTAAATAAATTCGATGGTAAATTAAGAGGTGTAGTTAAAGGTAAATGTCATTCAAATCTTCCATCAACGATTGTATTAATTGATGGCGATGAATTAAAATTAATCAGACAAGGCTCTTTAAACTTTGAGGAGGTAGAAAAAGTATGGAACAAATAGCATTAGCTTGTGATCATGGTGGATTTATTTTAAAAGAAGATGTTAAAGCTTATCTTGAAAGTAAAGGTTATCAAGTTATTGATTTTGGAACTAATTCAACAGAATCTTGTAATTATCCTGAATTTGCTAAAAAAGCTGCTGAATTTGTTTCAAAACATGAGGGCAGTAAAGGCATCGTTATTTGTACGACTGGTGAAGGTGTGATGATGACTGCAAATAAAGTCAAAGGAATTAGATGCGGTTTAGTTTATAATGAAGATGTTGCTTCTTTAATCGTTCGTCACAATAAAGCAAATATGATGTCGATGGGAGCAAAATATACAACTAAAGAACAAGCGTATCGCTACATTGATATTTTCTTAAGCAGTGAGTTTGAAGGCGGCAGACATCAAATTCGCGTTGATATGATTGAAGGATAATTTTTAATTAAAATAAAAAATAAAGCCCTATTAGATTATTGGAGGAGGATTAAAAAATGCTTTCAAAAATCAAGGGCTTTTTTAAACGATATAATTTTAGCTTTTTAATAGCGGCCATCGTCTTTTTATTAATGGCCGTTTTTAAATGTGCGAGTTTGGTTCAAAATGATTTTGTTTTAGGAAGTGTCAATTATCAAAATTTAATTGCTTATGAAATGAATATTGCCGAGATTGCTCATGATAAGGAAAAACCATATTACTATATTCGTTTTGAAATGAATAACTCTGGAACAATTATTGTCGATGGGACGATGTCGATTAATAATGGTCCTCTTATTTCTTATTCGCCAGAAGATAAGGCAATTTTTATGATTGATCAGCGCGCGGTTAAAGATTTTACCGCAGGTGATAACGTTTTTTGCTATAGTTTAACGATTAATGGTGAAGAAGTTTATAGCTATGAGCGATACCTTTTAAATTATCAACAATACCGAGATGAATTATATTCCGACGGATATCAGGCGATGGCTTATCTTTTAGCGGCAATTTTGATAATGGAATCTGGATTATTTTTTAAAAAAGAAAAATTAATTAAAAAAGGCGAAAATGAAGAATGCGCTGCTTAAGATGTGGTAATGAAGATACAACGTATTTTTTTAAATTGAAAGATAAATTCATCTGTCGAAAATGCATAACATTTATTGGAAAAGAAGCAACATTTCATGAGATTTCAGAAAACGATTTTCAAATTCAATTAAAATATCCATTATCAGAAAAGCAACTGGATATTTCTGATAGAGTATTGCAAGCTTATATTGATAATAAAAATGTATTGATTCATGCAATATGCGGTGCTGGAAAAACTGAATTAGTTTTTCAAACAATTAATTATGCTCTTAATCATGGTAAGCAAGTTGGTTTTGCTGTACCGAGAAAAGATGTGGTAATTGATTTGTATCCACGTTTTCAAGAAGCGTTTCCGGTCTTTAAAATCATCGCGGTCTACGGCGATCATACTGATATGTTAGAAGGTGATATTATATTATTAACGACTCATCAACTTTATCGTTATAATCGCTATTTTGATTTATTAATTATAGATGAAACTGATGCTTTTCCTTTTTATGGGGATAAAGTCCTTGAATATTTTTTTAAAAAAGCAATTAGAGGAACCTTCATTATGCTGACTGCGACACCTTTAAAACGAATGAAAGAAATTATACAAAGTACTCAAGGTGTATATCTGACTTTGTTTGAAAGATACCATCATCACCCATTACCTGTACCGATTATTAAACGAAGACCATTTATTTTAAAACCAGCTCTTTACGATGAAGCAAAATACTTTATTTTAAAACAGTTGCCATTACTAATTTTTGTTCCAACCATTGAGGATTGTGAAGATGCTTATAACTTTCTAAAAAAATTTTTATCTAATGGTGAGTACGTTCATTCTAAAAGAAATAATCGCGAAGAAATCATACAAAGATTCAAAGAAGGCAAATATGATTATCTAGTGACAACTTCTGTATTAGAGCGTGGAGTTACAATTAAAAATTTACAAGTTATTATCTATAAAAGTGAACATAATATTTATGATAAAGCATCGCTAATTCAAATTTCTGGGAGAGTAGGAAGGAAAATAGATGCCTATGATGGAAAAGTTATTTTTCTTTGTCAGTTTATTACATCAGAAATGGAAAAAGCTATTTCGGAAATCAAAAAATATAACCAAACCTTATTGTAAGGTATGCGGGAAAACCATAAATTTTAATACATTTTCTTCCTTCTTTTGCTTTCCTCTTACTTTATGCCAAAATTGTTATAAAGAAATGAATCCTAAATTAAAAAAGATAATAATAAATGAAATAAATGGATATTATTTTTATGATTATAACGACAAAATTAAGTCGCTTCTTTATCAATTTAAAGGATGCTATGATTTGCCGTTAGCTTCAATATTTTTTTCGTATCAAAAGATACTTATTAAAGTTCGTTTTAATGGCTATATTTTTGTGCCTGTACCATCTTATGAAGAACGCGATAAAGAGCGCGGGTTTAACCATGTTGAGGAAATGATTAAAATCCATAATTTTACTTATGTTAAAGCTTTGAAAAAAGTCAAAGATATCAAACAAGCCAGCCTTGATAAGGTTAGCAGAGAAAAAAATGCAGATGTTTTTACTCTTACAGAAGAAGCTAAATCTTTGTCTAATAAAAAAGTTTGTTTAATTGATGATGTCATAACAACCGGTTCAACCATACATAACTGCTTAAACCTGCTTAAATCTTTACCCATAAAAAAGATAACTTTTTTAGCGATGTCTCATACATTATTAAAGCAAAAAGAAAATTAATCTCTTTATCTTTACTAGTAAATATTATTTAGATAGTATTAATAATAATTGAGGTGAGAGAATGATTTTTGGTAAATATATTAACCGTTTTTATAAAAAATATTTCTTTCACTTTTTTATTGGAATTGTTTTTTTAGCTTTTGTTAATGTTATTCAGCTTTTTGTTCCTGAAGTAATCGCGAATATTACCAGAAGTTATGATGAAGGTAAATTGACTACTCAATATTTGACAACAAATTGCATTTATATTGTGCTAATTGCTTTTGGAATGCTAATCGGCAGATTTATTTGGAGAACGTTTATATTATCAGGTGCAATAAATATTCAATCAGATTTACGGCTTGAAATGTTTTCTAAAAATGAAAAGTTATCTCAAAATTATTATAAAAATAATAAAGTCGGCGGAATAATGTCTTATTATACAAATGATTTAGATACGATAAATCAATCATTTGGGTGGGGTACGGTTATGTTGGTCGATGCCTTCTTTTTATCAATACTTACCTTGATAAAGATGTTCCAAGTCAATGTAATTTTGACTTTGATATGCCTTATTCCTTTGGCTGTTCTTTGCGTTTCAGCATATTTTATCGATAAGAAAATTGAAGAGATTTTTTTGCAGAGACAAAACGCGTTTGAAAGAATGTCGGACTATACTCAGGAAATGTTTACAGGCTTACGGGTAATCAAAGCTTTTGTTAGGGAAATAGCGGAGGCTAAGGCTTTTAAAAAAGTTAATTTGAATACTAAAAATAAAGATATTTCACTTGTAAGATTTTCGGCGATGTTAGATACTTTGATTTCTTTATTAATTCAAGGCATGATTGTAATTGCTGTCTTTATCGGAGGATTATTTATTTACTATACGTTTGTCGGAACTTGGAATATTAAATTTTCTAGAGCTGATTTGTTTGAGTTTAATGGTTATTTCAATACGATTATTTGGCCAATGATTGCTTTGGGACAAATAATTTCGTTACGTTCGCGTGCGAAAACTTCCCTGAAAAGAATAACAGCTTTGCTTGATGCTGATGAAGATGTTAAGGATGGCGAAGTTAGTTATTTACCAGAAATTAAAGGCCAAATTGAATTTCGTCATTTTTCATATAAATATAGCGATGGTGAAGAAGCTTTGCATGATATTTCTTTAACTATTGAGGCCGGTGAAAGGGTTGGAATAGTTGGAAAAATTGGATCGGGGAAATCGACTTTAGCTTCAGTATTGCTTCGATTAGATAATTATGACCGCGATGAAATTTTTATTGATGGACAAGATATTATGACTATTCCTTTAAGGCAGTTACGCGATAATGTTGCTTATGTTCCTCAAGAGAGTTTTTTATTCTCGACTACAATTAAAGATAATATATGCTTTTCTGATATAACTTTGAGTGATGAAGAGGCAATTGAAGCAGCGGAATTTGCTGATGTACATGGCAATATCGTTGATTTTGTTGAAGGGTATCGAACACTTGTTGGAGAGCGCGGAGTTACTTTATCCGGCGGACAAAAACAAAGAATAGCAATCGCTAGGGCCTATATTAAAAAAAGTCCGATTATGGTGCTTGATGATTCAGTTTCCGCGGTTGATGTTAAAACCGAGGAAAAAATATTATCTAACTTATGCGAAAAAAGAAAAGGAATGACAACGATTGTCGTGGCTTCGCGTGTTTCTACAGTCGAACATTTAGATAAAATTATTGTTCTTAATAACGGATATTTAGAGGCCTATGGAACGCATGAATATTTGCTGCAAAATTCTCCTACTTATAGCAATATGGTTAGACTTCAATCGTTAGAGAATGAATTAGAAGGCGGTGATTATCATGATTGATATCACTTTGACAAAACATTATAGCGACTTAGAGATTGTTAAAAGAACTCTCAAATATATTTCTCCGGTAAAGGGAAAGTTTATTTTAGGCTTCTTTCTAATCATTCTCAATGTTATTCTTAGTATCTTAATTCCGTTTGTTGTTGGTTCATATATGGATGTTTTGAAAGTAGAAAATTTGGCTACTCAATCAATAATCTATATTTGTCTTTTTTGCGGCTCTTATCTTTTAGTTATTATTGCTAATGTCGTTTTAACATACTATGAGGTAATGATTATTCAAAAAGCTGGACAAGAAGTTGTTTTTACTTTACGTCAGGCAGTGTTTGAAAAAATTGAATCTTTTTCCCATGATCAACTAAGTAATATTCCAATTGGCAGATTAGTTACAAGGGTTAACAGTGATACTAATGCTTTAAATGAATTATATACAAATGTTTTGGTCAATCTTCTTAAATACGTTTTGATGATTATTGGCTTCTTTGCCTTTATGATTTATGTGAATCCTTTAATTACCCTTTATATGTTAATTTTCATCGCATTAATTGTTTTTGTGACAGTTATGTATCGCTATTATTCGCAGAGAGCATTTTCTAACGAAAGAAAAGAAGTATCCAATTTGAATACATTTTTATCTGAAAATCTCAACGGGATGAAAATTATTCAGATATTTAATCAGGAGCAAAGAAAATATCAAGAGTTTGAAAATGGTAATCGTAAACTGGTTAAAGCAAATAAATTTGTTATGTTCGTTTTTGCTGTTTACCGTCCAACCATCACTTTGCTTTATTATTTAGCGTTAGCGTTGGTCTTTTTCTTAGGATTTAAAATGGTTGTCGATGGAAGAGTTTTCTTTGGGTCACTATTTACATTTGGCCGATTGACAACTTATTATCAATTTACAGATTCGTTTTTTGGACCGATTCAAAATATTGCCGAGCAATTTGATAAGTTACAAGCCGGAATAGTTTCTTCTGGTAGAATTTTTAACATATTAGATATGGACTCGACAATTGTGGATAATGGTAAAAAAGATATTGCACATTTTAACGGAAAAATAGAATTTAAACATGTTTATTTTGCTTATAAAGATGAAGAATGGATACTTAAAGATGTCTCATTTGTTGTTAAACCTCATCAAACAGTAGCTTTTGTCGGAGCAACTGGTGCAGGTAAAACAACGATTCTTTCGTTGATTGTGAGAAATTATGATATTCAAAAAGGTCAAATTCTTATCGATGATATAGATATTAAGGATATACCTTTAAATACTTTGAGAAAAAAGATTGGTCAAATGCTTCAAGATGTTTTTATGTTCTCAGGAACAATAAAAGATAATATAGTTTTACGCGATGAGACCATTACCGATGACGAAGTTAATAAGGCAATAAAATATGTTAATGCCGATCAATTTATTTCGCATTTAAAAGATGGTTTAAATACTGAAGTATCGGAAAACGGAAGTAATTTTTCATCTGGTCAAAGACAGTTAATTTCTTTTGCGAGAACAATTATTCGCAAACCAGAAATATTAATACTCGATGAAGCAACAGCAAATATTGATACTGAAACAGAAAAATTAATTCAAGATTCTCTAAACAAAATGAAAACGATAGGTACGATGTTAATCGTCGCTCACCGCTTATCAACTATCCAACATGCGGACAATATCATCTGCTTAATGCATGGGGAAATCGTTGAACAAGGAAATCATCAAGAATTATTAAAAAAGAAAGGCTATTACTATAAACTTTATCTTCTTCAATACGAATCAAATCAAAAAACTGTGCTATAATTGATTTAGATATTTGAGGAGCAGATATGAAACAAATAATTTTGAAAGGAAGAGAAAATGTCTCTCTTTACCTAAATGTTTATGAAATAACTAATCCAGTGGCTATTGTTCAAGTAATGCATGGAATGGAAGAACACCAAGGAAGATATAAAGAACTAGCCGAAAAATTAAATTTAGTTGGGATGAGCGTGGTTACTAGCGATATGCGCGGACATGGTGAAAATTGCCATAAAGAAGATTTAGGATTCTTTGGATATAAAAATGGCGCGCAGAATTTAATTGATGATCAAAAACAAATAACTGAGTACATTCAAAAAACATATCCGGGGATACCGGTCTATATTTTCGCTCATTCAATGGGCACAATTACTTGCAGAAATGTTTTGCAAACCAATGATGACAAGTATCAGAAGGTCATTTTATCAGGATTACCTTTCCATCAAAAAGCCGCGTATTTCGGTGTTCCTTTAGCAAATCTAATTTGTCTAATTAAAGGGGCCAAAACCCATGGACACTTTTTGAAAAAAATGACTACCGGAGGCTTTAATAAAAAGGTTACATCACCAAAAACTAAGCTAGATTGGCTGTCTTATAATCAGTCTAATATCCAAACATACTTGCTAGATCCTTTATGCGGTTTTTCTTTTACAAATGTCGGATATAGAGATTTGATAAAGCTTACCGCGAACATGGATAAAAAAAGAAAATATCAGGTTAAAAATAAGAATCTAAAAATAGCTGCTTTTGTCGGTGAGGATGATCCATGCACGGGATTTAAAAAAGGAACAGATAAGTCGGTAGATTTTTTAAGAAAACTCGGATATGATGTGGAAATTCATCGTTTCGCACATATGAGACATGAAATACTTAACGAAGATAATAAAGAAGATGTATTTTCTGATATTATCGACTTTTATTTAAAATAAAAGTATGTGGTTAGAATTAATTTCTAACCATTTTTTATAGAAAAAATAGTTATTTTAAAACCTAAGATATCATAAAAAAAGACTATAAAATTTTTAACCATCTTTAATATGCTTTTAAGATGAGTTTTATTTATATATAATAAATAAGTGTGTATAGAAAGGATGCCAAAATAAATGAGCTTTATTGATAAATTATTACGCATCGACGAAAGAAGATTAAAAAAGATTAAACGCATTGCTGATCAAGTCGTTTCATATGAAGATGAAATGGCTAAGTTAAGCGATGAAGAATTAAAAAACAAAACACCATATTTTAAAGAATTATTAGCTAATGGTAAAACGTTAGATGATATTTTACCTGAGGCTTATGCAGTTGTTAGAGAAGCTGACAGAAGAGTTAGAGGAGAATTTCCTTTCTTCGTCCAAATTGAAGGTGCAATTGTCCTTAATCAAGGCGATGTTGCTGAAATGAAGACTGGTGAAGGCAAGACCTTAACAGAAACCATGCCTGTTTACCTTAATGCTCTTGAAGGTAAAGGTGTTCACGTTGTTACTGTTAACGAATATCTCGCTTCTCGTGACTGTGAATTAATGGGACAAGTTTTCCGTTTTTTAGGATTGACCGTAGATGTTAATTTAAGAGAAAAAGATACTCAAGCTAAAAAGCAAGCTTATTTAGCAGATATTACTTATACGACAAACTCGGAGTTAGGTTTTGATTATCTTCGTGATAATATGGCCCAAACTACCGATAGAAGAGTTCTTCGTGGACTTCATTATGCAATCGTCGATGAAGCAGACTCTATTTTAATTGATGAATCAAGAACACCATTAATTATTTCTGGGGGTGAAAGAGCTTCGGCATCCACATATATTTTTGCTGACCGCTTTGTTAAATCTTTAAGAAAAGATAAAGATTTTACAATTGATATCAAAACAAAGACTTGTTCATTAACAGATTCAGGTGTTGATGCTGCTGAAAGAGCCTTCAATGTTAAAAATATCTATGACTCTTCAAATCCAGCTAACCAAGATTTAGTTCATAGAATTACTCAAGCTTTAAAAGCAAACTATGTCATGAAAAGAAACGTTGAATATATGGTCGCTGATGGGGAAATCCATTTAATTGATCAATTCACTGGTCGTGTTTTAAAAGGAAGAGAGTATTCTGATGGCTTGCAACAAGCAATTCAAGCAAAAGAAAACGTTAAGATTAAGCAAGAAACCATCACTATGGCGACAATTACTTATCAAAATTTCTTTGGGCTTTATGATAAGATTGGCGGTATGACCGGTACTGCGAAGACTGAGGAAGAAGAATTCCAAAAAGTTTATAATATGAACGTTGTTTGCATTCCAACAAATAAGCCGGTTATCCGTTATGATGATACAGATATGGTCTATGGCAGCGAAAAAGCAAAATATAAAGCTATTCTTGAAGAAATTAAGAAAAGACATGCTCTTGGTCAACCTATCTTAGTCGGTACTGTTTCTGTTGAAAAATCCGAAATGTTATCAAAGATGCTTGATAAAGAAGGCTTAAAGCATGAAGTTTTAAACGCTAAAAACCACGAAAGAGAAGCACATATTATTGAACAGGCTGGTCAAATGGGAGCAATTACCATCGCAACTAACATGGCTGGTCGTGGTACCGATATTAAATTAGGACCGGGAGTTCGTGATATTAAAGACACTGATGAAGTTAAACATGCAGCCGGATTATGCGTTATCGGAACTGAAAGACACGAAGCTAGACGTATTGATAACCAATTAAGAGGACGTTCTGGACGTCAAGGAGATCCGGGATATTCTCGTTTCTTTGTTTGCAAAGATGATGAATTGATGTTACGTTTCGGTAACTCTGATATTTTGCAGGCTTTCTTTAAATCTGTTGGTGACGAAGGATTTGATAATAAGATGGTTACTAATCTTGTTACCAACGCTCAAAAGAGAATTGAAGGTCAAAACTTTGATACTCGTAAGTCATTAATGGATTACGACGATGTTTTAAGACAACAAAGAAAAATCATGTATGAGCAAAGAGATAAGGTTCTTTTCTCAGATTCTATCTATGATACCATTGTTGAATATTTCCATAACACCGCGAAAAAGATTATTAATTCATCTTTAGCTGGTGAAGAAAGAGAAAAATATCTTGATGGTAAGAAATTAAAAGCGACTTTGGAACCAAAATATTTACCGGTTGGTTCTTTCAATGAAGAAGGGTACACCGATGCACCGATTGATGAAGCAAGTGAAGATATCGCTGAATTATTGCTTTCTTACTACAATCAAAAGAGAAAAACTTGGCCAGAAGGTTCAGCTGATCAAGTTGAAAAAATGGTCGCTTTAAATAGAATTGATCGTAACTGGACAACCCATATCGATTCAATGGCTAAATTAAGAGAAGGTATTCATTTAAGAAGTTACGCACAAACTAATCCTCTTCAAGATTATGTTAAAGAAGGTTGGGATATGTTTAATGAAATGATTGAAACTATCTCTGATGAAGTTACTCTTGGCTTGATTAGAGCGCAAGTTAGATTAAGAACAGAAAACCCAGAGCAAGCTAAAGAACGCGTTGAGGCGCAAAAAGAAGCAGTCTCTCAAAATAATGATGCAAAATCAGAAGAAAAAGTAACAGAAAATAAACCTGCCGCGGAGGAAAATAAGTAATGGCTGAACTCTTCGAAATTAGAAATAAATTGGAGAGTTTATCGGTTGTTTTGAAAGAGTTAGGTGATTCACTTTGACCTAGATAAGTTAAAAAGTCAAAGTGAAGAATTAAATGCAGAAATTAATTCAGATAATTTCTGGAGTAATCAAAGAGCTGCTCAAAAAACGATTGATAAATTCAATTTAATCAACGATAAGATTAATACTTATCAATCTTTGAGCAAGTCGATTAATGATTTAAATGAAACATATTTATTAATCAAAGATGAATTTGACGAAGAGATATTTTCTTCGTTAATTTTTGATGTCGATAAATTAGAAGAAGAACTTACTGATTTTTCTTTAGAGGTTCTTTTAAGTGGTGAATACGATAATTCTAATTGCATAATGGAAATTCATTCTGGTGCCGGAGGAACTGAATCGCAAGATTGGGCAGAAATGCTTTATCGGATGTATGTAAGATATTGCGAAGAGCATCGTTTTAAAATCCAAATGATTTCTTCTCTTGAAGGTGAAGAAGCTGGATTAAAAAGTGTTTCCTTTTTAATTAAAGGCAAAGATGCTTATGGTTATTTAAAAGGTGAAAGCGGAGTTCATCGCCTGGTAAGAATTTCACCATTTGATGCTTCTAAACGCCGTCACACTTCTTTTGCTTCGGTTGAAGTTACTCCTGAGTTAAGTGATAAAATTGATATTCAAATTGAAGAAAAAGATTTACGTATTGATACATATCGCTCATCTGGTGCAGGTGGACAAAACGTTAATAAAACTGATTCGGCGGTTAGAATCACGCATATACCTACAGGTATTGTAGTAACCTGCCAAAATCAACGTAATCAAATACAAAATAGAGAAACGGCGATGAACATTCTTAAAAGCCGATTATATCTTTTAAAAGAACAAGAAAGAAAAGATAAGATTTCATCGCTTCAAGGTGAGCAAAAGAATATTGAATGGGGATCACAAATCCGTTCTTATGTTTTCTGCCCGTATACCTTGGTTAAAGATCATCGGACTAATTATGAAACTGGTGATGTAAAAGGTGTTCTCGACGGAAATATTGATGGATTCATTAAGGCATATTTAGCATATGAGGTGAAAAACAATGACTAATCGCTTAAAATTAACTTCTCAACAAAAAAGAAAAATCAAAAAGATTTTATTGGTTATTCTCGGTTCGGTTATTTTAGGCGTGGGAACAGGAATATTTTTAACACCTTATAATATTATTTCTGGAGGAGTTTCTGGTATTGCTATTATCATTAATCATTTTACGTCATTGTCAATTGATATGATGATTACGGCTTTAACTTGGGGCTTCTTTCTCCTTGGGTGGTTGTTGCTCGGAAATGAATTCGCGGCGAAAACGATTGTTTCCGCGATTGTCTATCCGTTAGCTTCTATGCTCGGTAGTTTTTTACAAGAAAATACGATGCTTAATCTTCAAACAATTGTTAATGTAGATGGCGTTTATTTGCCAACAGTTAACTATTTAATATCGGCATTAGTAGGTGGTGTGTTTGTTGGCTCTGGTTGTGCGTTAACTTATCTCGGCGGAGGATCTACGGGAGGGGTTGACGTTATAACTTTATCTGTTCAAAAATACACCGGCATCAAAGCGTCTGTACCATATCTTTTAATTGATACAACTATAATCTTACTCGGATTAATTTTCGTTAATGATTTTGATGTAACTTTAATGGGAATTATGTCGAGCTTTGTCGCGTCTTTTATGGTCAATAAACTATTTGATACCGAAAAGAATGTGGTTGTTAATATCATTTCTCAAAAATATGAGGAATTAAATCAGTTTATTTTGAAAAAACTAAATCGCGGATCCACTTTGGTTCGCGGAGAAGGCGGATATTCTCAAAAAGACATCACGATTCTGCAAGTTGTTTGCGATATTAAAGAATATTATATTTTAGAGGATATTATTGCAAAGGTTGATCCAAACGCTTTTGTCTTTTCTAATAGGGCTAGTTATGTTCGCGGAGAAGGATTCAAAAGTCATGAAAAACCTAAATTAAAATTATTTAGTAAAAAAGATAATGATACAGAAGAAAACATTAATAAAAACGATGAGGAACGATAATGGATTTTCAGCTAGTTAGCAAATTTACTCCTAAAGGTGATCAGCAACAAGCTATTGATAAATTAGTTCAGGGACTCGATGATAAAAAGAAAGTCCAAGTCCTTTTAGGTGCGACAGGAACCGGGAAAACATTCACGGTCGCTAATGTTATTGCTAAAGTTAATCGTCCGACGTTAGTTATTGTTCATAATAAAACTTTGGCCGGCCAACTTTATGCGGAATTTAAAGAATTATTTCCTAATAACCGCGTTGAATATTTCGTATCAAACTTTGATTTTTATAAACCGGAAGCTTATGTTCCATCAACTGATACTTATATTGAAAAAAATGCGGTAATGAATGAAGAAATCGAAATAATGAGGGCTTCTGCGATTAACTCGGTCTTGGAAAGACGTGATACAATTATTGTCGCTTCGGTCGCTTCAATTTATGGTTTAACCGATCCGGCTGAATATCGTTCGCTTATTTTATTCCCGCATGTCGGAGATGTTATCGACCGCGATGAATTTATTAGAAGATTAGCAATTATCCAGTTTAAAAGAAATAATATTGATTTAACTCCTGGAACTTTTAGGGCTAATGGAGATGTAATCAGCATTGCTCCAGCTTCCTCAAGCGAGTTTATTATCAAAATATATTTTGATGAAGATGATAGAATTGAAGAGATTTTAACCTGCAATCCTTTAAGCGGTGAGGTAATGCATTCTTATCAAGAATTCCCTATCTTCCCAGCTTATGAACACACTTCTTCAATTGATCGAATCAAAGAAGCTGTAAAAACAATTCGTGAAGAATTAAAAGAAAGATTAGATTATTTCCATGTAAATGGGAAACTACTAGAAGAAGAAAGGCTTTCTCAAAGAACTAACCGTGACATTGAATCGCTTTTAGAGTTTGGTATTTGCCCGGGTATTGAAAATTACGCGCGGCATATTGATGGTCGTAAAGAGGGAGAAACACCATATACTCTATTTGATTATTTTCCAAAAGATTTCCTTTTAATTGTTGATGAATCACATGCGACTTTACCGCAGATTAATGCCATGTATAACGGCGATCGTTCAAGAAAACAAACTTTAGTTGATTATGGTTTTAGATTGCCTTCAGCTCTAGATAATAGACCATTGCGCTTTGATGAATTTGAATGTAAAATCAATCAAATGATTTGCACATCAGCAACGCCGGGTGATTATGAATTGGATAAAACTGGCGGTGAAGTTATCGAACAAATTATCCGTCCTACCGGTTTATTAGATCCAAAAATTGATGTAAAGAACGTCTCTAATCCGGTTTATGATTTGATTGGTGAAGTAAAAAAGGTTATCGCAAATGGAGAACGCGCGATGATTGTTACGATGACCATTCGCGACGCGGAAAATTTAACCGCTTATTTAAAAGAACAAGGATTAAAAGTTGTTTATTTGCATAATGAGACAAAAACATTAGAGAGAACTGAAATCATCTACGATTTAAGAAAAGGAAAATATGATATTTTAGTTGGAATTAATCTTTTAAGAGAAGGATTAGATATTCCTGAAGTTTCGTTAATCGCGATTCTTGACGCGGATAAAGAAGGCTTTTTAAGAAGCGAAAGATCATTAATTCAAGTTATTGGCCGCGCGGCAAGAAATGCACATGGACGAGTGATTATGTACGCTCAAAGAGTAACTGATTCAATGAAAAAAGCCATTGATGAAACTAATCGCCGTCGGGAAATCCAAGAAAAATATAATGAAGAGCATAATATCGTTCCTCAAACAATTATTAAACCGATTTCTTTACCTTTAAAGATAATGGATAGTAAACCGCAAAAGAAGAATAAAGGCAAGTTGACGCGTACCGAAAAAGAAAAGTATATTAAGTCGTTAGAGAAAGAAATGCGCGAAGCAGCACGTGATCTCGATTTTGAGAGAGCGGCTGAATTACGCGATATCATACTAGAATTAAGAGCAGAATTAAATTAAAAAAATCTAAGAGACAATTCTCTTAGATTTTATTTTAAATCCAAGCTACTTTGTGTGAGTATAAGAGGTCAGTGCTCGCTTGGATGTAGCACTTAAGCGTTAATGATGGTCTTTTCCATCATTAAGTCCTGACTGACTAATTCGACATAAGATGTCTTTTCAGCTGCGAGGACTTTAACTGGATCTACTGCTCTTAAGACTTTGAGAGCTAAATTGTTTTTACCAATTTCGGCAGAATTTACATCAGCGACAATAATAATTTTGTCGTGAACTTTTAATTCTTTTTCAGCGATATCTTTTATGGTGGCAAAGTTTTCTTCGTTAGTTAAATAGATAACACCATCGCTATTATTTAACGCTAAATCAATACCATAGGTGATTTTGCCTTTTTTATATTTATCGACGTTGATTTCTATAATAGAATAATCATTTAATGCTTTAGATAAATTTGTATTTGAATCAGTGATAATTGAGTACTTCATCGTTTTTGCCTCCTGATAAACTTAATATATATTAAAACTACCTATTTTGTGCTCTATTGATAAAAAAGTAGATTCTACTAATGAATTTGCTGAAAGTAGAGTTATTTTTGTGAACTCTACTATGGGTAGAATCGTTGAAAAACAGCTATATATATGATAAATTATGACTATGGATGAATTAAAAATTAAAAATAACATCGCTAAAAACATCGCGTATTATCGTAAGAGAAATAATCTTACCCAGCTTGAACTTGCAGAAAAAATATCATATTCTGACAAAGCAATTTCTAAATGGGAAAGAGGCGAGGGCCTACCTGACTTTATGGTAATGTTAAAATTATGCGAATTATTAGGAATTACGTTAAATGATTTAATTTCTGATAAAGTAAAAAAACATCAAAGTTTTCTCAGAAATAAAATTATTATCACGATATTATCTTGCTTATTGGTTTGGGTCGTAACAGTTTTAGTATATGTAATTTTAGGATTATCAATTCCTAACTCTCAATATACATGGTTATGTTTTATTTATGCTTTTCCAATAACCGCGATTGTTTTAATAGTATTTACTGCCATTTGGGGTAAAAGATGGATGGTTGCTATCTCAGTCTCTGTTTTAATTTGGACTGTCTGTGTCGGAATATATCTGCCATTACATTATTTTTATGAAAACGGCAATAATGCATTAGTTTTTTATTTAGGTATTCCAATACAAATACTCTGTATTTTTTGGTTTTTATTAAAAAGAAAGAAAAAAGAATTATAAAAAACTGAGGTTTAAATCCTCAGTTTTCTTTTACTAATAATCTATTTTCCGGATACTGCAATACTCTTAATTAATAATGATGGTGAATTGACAGAGCGATAATTTTCAATGTTATTCGCGACCATCATTACATCTTGGAAGATTTTGAATAAATTTCCCGCTACAGTAATTAATGAAACTGGTGTAGATAATTTTCCATCTTTAATCAGATATCCGCGAGCTTGTAAAGAGAAGTTACCAGATTGTCCGTTCATTCCGGCATGTAAACCTTCAACATCGCTGATATAGATACCTTCTTTGACTTTACTAATTAAGTCGCTTTCGCTTAACTTAGATGGCTTTAGACGAGCATTAGTTAAAGCGGTAGAAACTTTTCCGCTGCTTCTGTATCCGTTGCCGGTAGAAACAGTGTTATCTTTTTTCGCAGTGGCTAAGTTATAAAGATAAGTCTTTAATACACCTTTATCGATTAAGACTTTATTGCTTGTCGCGACACCTTCATCATCAAAGCTGCGGAATGATGGACCTTTATCAAGAGGTCTTTCTTCAACAGTAACTTTGCTTGATGCAATTTTTTCGTTTAATTTTCCTTTAAAATGCGAGGTATTTTTCTGAACTTCATCAGCAATAATATGACCTAAATAGAAATTTAAGAATGATGAAGCTACATCACTTGATAAGATAGCTCTATATTTTTTAGAATCGCAGATAATTGAATTAAATTGAGAAACAGTCTTTTTAACCACATCTTTAGCAAAAGTATCGATGTCAAATTGACTTAAATCTTGACCGACATAAACTTTTCCATCGGTTTTAGTTTCTTCTCCTTGACGGGCGATAACTTCTGCATAAATAACAAAGAAATTGCTCTTGCTCTTTAAATTTAAACCATACGAATTCATTAAAATATATTCGCTTAAATCTTCTTGATAAGATAATTCAATATCAGTTATGCGTTTATCTTGACTAAGGATAACTTCATAGAGCTTTTTCAAAATAGCAATCTTTTCATCGGCCGGAGTTTCATCTAGCTTTTTGGAATAAACTTTTTTGTTATGATATTTTTCTGAACCTTTGAAAATAATTAATTCATCTGAAGAATTATTAACTTCTGCATTTTCTTTGATTTTTTCGATAAGAAATGGAATAGTGGAAGAATCTAATTTTTCAGTGTTAACATAGCCTGCTTTGCCGTGATATTTACCGCGTGCCGATAATGATGAGTTATTGCTAAAGGTATAATTTTCAAGATCACCATTATAGACGGTGAAAGATAATGATTTGGATTTGCCGAATGAGAGTTCTGATTCTTCAATTTCGTTTTCTTTAGCTTTTATAAAAAATTCTTGATAGTTCATTAGTTAATTTTCTCCCCTCTGCCTCCGACTGTCATGCTTGAAACGCGGATTGTCGGTTCTCCAACATCGGTAGGAATTGATCCAGATGCTGCTCCGCACATGCCTTGAGCGCGCGCTAAATCATTAGCTACCATATCGACTTTTAGCAATACTTCAGCTCCAGATCCAATTAAAGTAGCACCTTTAACCGGATAAGCAATCTTTCCATCTTTAACGATATAAGCTTCGGTGGCTACAAAGTTGAATTCACCGGTTGCAGGATTAACTGATCCGCCGCCTAAAGATTTAGCGTATAAGCCAAATTTGGTGTTCTTGATGATTTCCTCAACGGTGCTTTTACCTGGTAAGATAAAGGTATTTGACATTCTAGAAGTTGGTTCATATTTATATGATTGTCTTCTAGATGCACCATTTTCTTTCATACCCATTCTTCTGCCGTTGAATGAATCGATTAAATAAGAAGTGAGAATTCCGTCTTGGATTAAGAGATTGCGGTGTGTCGCATGACCTTCATCATCGACGTTTTCACTGCCCCATGCTCCTTCAATCGTACCATCATCGACAGCTGATACTAAAGGCGAAGCAATTTGTTGACCTAATTTGTTGGAGAATACTGAAAGATTTTTAGAAACAGATGAAGCTTCTAATGAGTGGCCGCATGCCTCATGGAAGATAACTCCTCCAAAACCATTGCCGATGATGACAGGCATTTGTCCGGAAGGGCATTCTTTAGCGTCGAGCATCAATAAAGCTTTTTCTGCAGCCTCCTTACCTAATTCTTCAATATTTACTTCGTTTTGGAAGAATTCAAATCCCTTGCAGGCTCCTGGTGATTCAGCTCCGGATTCAAACTTTTCACCATCAGAGGCGATGACAGAAACTGAAATACGACCGCGTGAACGTTCATCATGAATATATTTTCCATCGGAATTATAAATGTCTACGCTCTGTTCTTTACTGAGGAAACTAGCCATAACCCGGACGATTTTTTCTTCATCGACGGCTTTGGCTGCTCTGCAACCTTTCAATAAATAATCAATTTTATCTTTCTTAGAAACAGAGGTTAAAGGTATTAAAGGACGATGTTTCTTTTCGACTTTTTTAGTTTCTAATTCAGAAACTGTTTTGATTCTTTCTCCATCAAATGATTTTGATAATGTTTCAGCGAGGGTCATAAGACCTGCGCGAGATACGTCATTGGTATAACCATAGACGCTTTGTAAGTTTCTTAGCAAACGGATACCTACACCATAAACGATGTTATCGTTACTGGTTTCACATTTTTCATTATCAAGAGCAATAATTTCAGAATGTGTTTCTTCACTGAAAATTTCTGCAAAATCAGCACCAGTTGCTAAAGCTTTATTTAATACTTCTACAGCAATTTTTTTGCTAATCATAATAAATCCTTTCTATTATTAATAATTATTATTAATAAAAATATTTTAGGTAACTAAAATCTAATTATCAATAGGAATAAAAAAAAGAGATCATAACGATCTCTTATCTTAATTTAACAACTCTGAATTCAACGATTGATAACAAAGCATTGATAACTGCTAAGATACCGCTGACCCAAGGTCCAACGCCTAAAACCATTCTTTCAAGGTTTGCAGGTCCTTGACCAACAATCCAAGAAGTCTTTAACCAAGATGAACCAATAGTGAAAATAAAGATTGCTAATAATATTTGAACAACAGCTGAGAAAATATAATAGCCTCTTGATTTTGGACCGATGCAGTATGTCGAGATACCGACGATTAAGATTAATAACCAAATGATATAGATGGTCCAGTTGAAATTAAATTCTAATAAATTAGTATTAGATAAACTGACTTTACCACCAAAAATGGTTGTCCAACCCCAAACAGGTGTTGATCTAATGAAGATTGTCGGTGTTAGAACTAAAACTAAAAATGAAATGATTGTTAAAATTAAGGTTAACATTACAAATATGCTTTTTTTGTTACTTTGTTTGACCATTGAAAGTTTCCCCCTGAAAATAGGCTTGTTTATTATAACACATAAAAAAGTATATAAATAAACATTCTATTTAATTATAAGAGATTTTAAACTCTTTTCAATTAATTTTTACTGATATTTCATCAGTAAGCGATAAGTATACTTTTTCTGGCGGAAATTTGATATTATCTAATAAAAGAGGATATCACATGGAATTATTAAATTTACCGGTAAAAGATTATCTCGATGAACTATCGAAAAAGGTTTCGACTCCCGGAGGAGGATCAGCTTTAGCAATTGTTTTATCATTAAGCGCATCTTTGGGATTAATGGCATTAAATTTTACAGTTAATAAGAAAGGCTATGAAGATAAACAAGAAAAAGTTAAAGAATATATTTCAAAAATTGAAGAAATTAAAAGTGTTGGAGAAAAGCTTATTGATGAGGACGCTAAAAGCTATAAAGCTTTAATGGATGCGTATCGCAGCAAAGATGAGACAGCGATTAGAAAAGCGGCCTGCTACGCCTGTGAAGTTCCGTTAACTTTGTATTTAAAAGCCAAAATGTTAGAAGAATATTTAATTGATATTCATCCTCTTTGTAATAAAAATTTATTATCTGATGTCGATATTGCTCTAGATTTAATTAATTCAGTTTATTCGGGATCTAAAGCGAATTTATTATTGAATATCGCTGATGTTCCAGAAGAAAAAAAGATGGAATATCTTAGCTTATTAAAATAATTTACGAAAATATTTAAATAAAAATTTGCCAACACCAGACTTTTCGTTGGAATAAGGCATTATTTTTATATTATCTTCTTGCAAGTGCTGGCTTTGCTTCATAAGATATCCATTTTCAGTTATTTTTAGCATACTTAAATCGTTTAAATCATCGCCAAAAGCGATTATGTTATTTGGTTTAATTTTTAATTTATTGGCTAAAAATAATAATGTTGCTCCTTTATTTACTCCGCTTTTGGCAAAATCATAATAATGAATATTGTCTTCCGGATTTTTCCATTCTAAAAAATTGAGAAAAGAATATTTGCCTTTAAGTCTATTTTTTTTAAAGCGTTCATTTAAGGTTTCATCGATAGCAAATGAACCAGCGATAATGTTCTTTAAAGAAGAAAAAGAAGATATTTCAATTTCTTGGACATCCTTATAATGATGGATAAAATAAGGTGGAACTTTTTCTTTGTTATAATAAAATTCATCTTTTTCACTTTTAAAATAAGCATAGACTAGATGATCTTTAATGCTTTCAAAGAATTCTTGAAGTTTATTATCATCCATCGTCATTAAATAATCGCGAACTATCTCATATTTATGATTTATATAATATATACCTCCTCCGTTTGAAGCGATAAAAGGATAGTTAAACAATTTTAATTCACGAATAAATGAAAGCATACCCTGATACGGACGACCGGAGTTAAGTATTACATAGGAACCATTTCTCATCAAAAATTTTAAAATCATTTTATTAAAGAAACTGATTTTGCTTTTTTTATTAAGCAAGGTGCCATCTAGATCGAGACAAATTAAATATTTTTCCATATCTTTTATATTAAATGTTTCTATATTTTCAGTAAATGATAAGATTATATAAGCGAGGTTATTTATGTTATATAAAGAGTTTTCTAGTATTAAGCAAATCCAAGATAAGAATAATCCATTTTCTACTCTTTTTGAATATGATGATGGATCGCGTTTCTATATTGAACCGATTTTCTATTCGTATTTTTCAAATTTCTGCGACCATTATCCAGATAAAAAAGATGCGGTACTCAAAGAAATGGAGAGAGTTGTTAAACTCAACAAAAAAGTTATTTTTACTGGAATGGATGAAGAAACCGATGAAGATCCAGTGACTAGAGCCGATGATTATATCATCTATACTTTCTTTGATATTACTAATAAATTACAAATCCTTGTTGAATCTAAATCCCGTGGATCTGATTACGGAGATTAAAATCCATATCTAAGGCATAAGCATGTAATTATGCCGATGATTCCGATAGCAAAACAATAGAAGGCAAAATAGTGAAGTTTGCCTTTTTTTATGATTTTGAATAAATATTTTACGGATAAGAAAGTTACGATTCCTGCGATAATCACGGCGATTATATCGCTGATTAGATTAAATGTTTTATATTGAACGATTTGATCCCATCCGCTGATTAATTCAAGTAAGAAGCTACCAGCCGTGACAGGCAAAAACATTAAAAATGAAAAATGTGCCGCATCTTCGTTAGATAATTTCATTACTTTACCTCCGAAGATAGTAGAACCTGAACGGGAAATACCTGGTAAGATACCGATGCATTGGAAAGCCCCAACGCCGAGAGCATCGGTGAATTTCATTTCTCTTAAAGTCTTTGTACCGGTTAATTTTTTGTTTATCAAAAGGATAATACCGGTAACAATTAAAAATGAGAAAACAAAGTAAAGATTTGAAAGATAGTCATTGATAATGTCATTAAGTAATAATCCGACGATTGCTGCTGGAATAGAAGCGACTATTAATAATAAAAATAAACGGCAATAGAATTTAGTGTCTTCTTCATGGTTCTTTTTAAAAAGATAACGGAAAACGGAAACAATGATATTCCCAATATCTTTCCTATAATAGATAATCATTGCTACTAATGAACCGAAATGCAAAAAAATCGGTAATTGCATACCATTAGTATCAATATCCAAAATATTAGAAAATATTAAAAGATGCCCGGATGATGATATAGGTAATATTTCCGCAATTCCTTGAATGATTGCTAGAACAATTTTTTTGAGTAATAGAATAAAATCCATAATCAACCTCTGTCAATGTTAATATTATAATATTTTGTTTCTTTTAACAAAAGAAAACTAATTATAAATTGTAACAATGTGGGCGTTTCGTAAAACTATATCTATAATATAATACATATTTTTTACAAAAAAATTAATTGCTTTTTTTACGTTTGTGCCCAAATGTTTTTTGACAGTATATTAAAAACTAATGTAATTATATTATAAAGTAATATAAAATTGCAAATAGCTATAATTAGTGCGATAATATGAGCAGAAGTACTTTCTAAGAATAGGAGGCCTTTTTGATGAAAGTTACAGTTGTTGGTATCGGATTTGTCGGCTTGGTAAATGCGATTGGATTTGCTGAAAAAGGACATGAAGTTTTTGCCTTAGATTCAGATAAGAAAAATATTGCGTCACTCCGTCGCGGAGAAACAAATTTTGTCGAGCCTCATCTTCAAGAACAATTAATGAAAAACGCCGACCATATCCGTTTTACTTCCGAATACCGCGACGCGGTCTATGGTGCCAATATGCTCATTATCTGCAATGAAATTACAGACGATGGGGAAGGTCATTGTGATTTAACAGGCTTTTATAACACTTTGAAAGAATGCTGCAAGCATGTTCAAAATGATATAACAGTCGTAATCCGTTCAACAGTGCCTGTTGGTACAAATCGTGATGTTAAGGATTTCATGACTAATATTACCAATCATAAATTTAAAATTGATGTCGTATCAAACCCAGAATTTATTTCTCAAGGAACAGCTATGCGCGATATGTTACAACCATCGCGTATCGTCTGCGGTGTTACATCGCGTAATGCTCAATTAATGATGAAGGAATTATATGAAAATTTCGATTGCAAATTATTAATTGTTTCACCAGAATCTGCAGAACTTATTAAATATGCTTCCAATGCATATTTAGCAGTTAAGGTTTCATACATTAATGAAATCGCTGATGTCTGCGAAGCTGTCCATGCTGATATTCAAGAAGTTAGCTATGGTATTGGTTTGGATCCGCGTATTGGTCCAAAATACTTATCATCTGGTATTGGTTTTGGAGGACCTTGGTTAACACAGGATACAAGAGTTCTTATGCAAACAGCTAAAGATAATAACGTAAAATTAAGAGTCCTTGATGCTGCGATGAGAGCTAATGATAGAAGACCGTCCAGACTTATTAAGAAATTAAAACAAGTTTATGGTGATGATTTATCAACAAAGAGATTTGCAGTCTTAGGATTATCCTATAAGGGTAATACTGATGATATTAGACAGTCTCCTGCTAATAAAGTTATCGCTGAACTCTTAAAAGAAGATTGCCGTATCATCGCTTATGATTCAATTGCTACATCAGCTTTCCGTAAAAAGATGAAATCTGATCAGCATATCGCATATGCTAATACTTTAGACGAAGCTTTGAAAACATGCGATGCTGCTGTTTTCCTTAATCAGTCAAAAGAATTCCAAGATTTAACAAACGAACAATTTGTTGAATATATGCGTAATCCGGTTGTCTTTGATTTTAAAGGCGTTTTAAATCCTTATGTCTTAAAAGATGTCGAATATTATGCTATCGGTAAAAAATCTTATAAAAAGAAAGAAAACTAATAATGGCAAAATATAGATGCACTTTAAAGAGTGATTTTAATGAAGCATATGCTTCTATTAAAGAAAGCTTTGATCATTTATCTTCATCTACAACTCTTGAAAGCGAAGAACATCAAACTTTTGCAGATATCAATTATGGAGCATTAGTTTTCGAAAGATATTCTTTTTTTGGAGGAAACCGTGTTAGTCTATCTGTGTTCTTAGTAGGAAATTCTGATACGACAAACGTTATGATGTTTACCAGCGGAGGATCGCAAGCAGTGCTTTTTAAGATTAATACTGTCGGTGAAGAAACCTTTCTTGATAAGGCGATTGATTGTTTAAAGAAATCGTTTAAAGAGAAAATAATTTCTAAAAATTAAGTAAAATAAAAAGATGCAACTAATTATGTAATTAACCCCAAAAGTTGGACCGAGTAACATCGGAAAAGCTGAAGGGGTTTTTTATATGAAACTAAGTTTAAAAGACAAAAAAGAAATAATTAGATTATATTGTGAAGAGGGATTAGGATTAAAAACAATAGCAAAAAAGTTTAATGTTGGTTATTGTACAATAGAAAGAATAGTTGACCGTTATAAACTACATGGGTTAAAAT
>CALVKD010000034.1 GCA_944332525.1 uncultured Bacilli bacterium
ATTATATCAATTATTACAATTATGAACGTCCGATTTATTGTTTAAAATACAAAACCCCACATCAGTACAAAACTGACATGGGGTATTGAGACTTTTTTGAACTGTCTACTTTTTGTTGACTAGTTCACATTGAGACGTTTTTATTCTTCTTTTTTTGGTCTTCCGTCAGCATCATAATTATCGCTATCGGAAATTTTATTTGGATCGATATACATCAGTTTATTAAAGAAATTTTTAATCTTGCTATTGCGTTCTTTAGCTTTAGCTTTATTTTCAGCATGCTTTTGTTTAATATCTTCTGGAATTAATGCCGCTAATTTTGCTTTAGCCATTAACAAATCTGCTTTTTGTTCTTCGCGGAATTTTTCATAATGTTTCAAAGTATTGGAATTCTTTGCCAATTGCACAATCTTATTAAACACATTAAGAGAAGTAATAAAATCAATTATCAATATTCCATAAACAATTCCCAAAGCAAAAATAAAGAAAACATTAACGATTGTTCCCTGGCTGCCGCCTTCAAACATGAATTTGTATAAAGATGAAAACATGTTATAAACATATGGATTCAAGCCGTAATAATATATCAAATCAACAATTAACCAAATAATAGAGAACTGCGGACAAATAATGCCGAGAATATTTCCTCTAAGATTTGAATAATCCCATAATCTTACTTTGAATCCCTTAACAAAAATCAATCCTGCTAAAAATTCCAAGAGAATTAAACAAGCAAAAATAATTGCAATCGGAATTAAATCATAAACAGTTGGACCGCTTTGATTGGTATTAGTAAATAAATGTCCTAGAGGATTGTATAAAGGCATCGACTCCGGTAAAGCATTAATAATAATGGCCGAAATCAAAAACATACTAACTAATCCAAAGCCATAAAGAGGTAACCAAGGTCCGCGCATAAAACCCGGATTAACCCATTTTTTTGCCGAATAAAATCTTCGGTATAAAACCTCCATACAGTAACCGATCATACAACCGATTAAAAACATTAATAAAATCGTTAAAATGTAGCCTGATGCCGTTCTTACTGAATCGGCTTCAGCATATAAATAATCCACTTTCATCATATACCTCCAAAATCTACATTATGGGCAGATTGCTCCATATAACCCTTAACCCACTCATATTTATATTTATAATATCAAAAAAAGTGAGGGATGATTACTTTGTTAAATCATTTCTCTCACTTTTTATTTTTTTGATATACACTTATTAATTTTTAAATAAGAAAATCATAAGTACCTGCTTTAAGTTCATAATTTTGATTAGCAACGCTAAAACTACATATTACATTTGCCGGAATTTCTAAATGATATTTAACTTTATCATTAGTTTTTTCCCATGATGATTCAATCATTCCATATACGCTTTGATAACAGCATTTAACAAAAGAAATATGTCCGCCAACTTTTGGAGCAATCACAATTTTGTTATTTGGCAAAATATCAATAGTTTTAATAATTCATTGCTCGCTGAAGAAAAATTAATTTCTATCGTTAGAAATGGTGATATAGACGGATTAAATGCTTGGATACAATCTTCCCCTTCAGTTAATCCGGGATTAACTTCATCAAATCAGACAGTTAAAAAATATTTTTATCGTTACCGCGACAATTGTTTGCCGCGCGGCTATATCTTCAGGAATGGATCAACAAGAAGCTTTAAAACTTAGCGATACTTATATTCAAAGATGTGATACCTTAAATGATATTGTTTCAATCAATAATCTCTTTTTTAAATTAGTCAAACATTATACGGAAATAATTCACAGTCTCTCAGAAGATATTTTGCCAAACAAATTATCTCGTGATATCTCATCATATGTTTTGCATCATCTGTCTGAAAATATAAAAACAGAAGACATAGCCAACGCTTTATATATGTCAAGAGGTAGATTATCAACAAAATTTAAAAATGAATGCCATGAAAATTTATCGACTTTCATTATTAAAATAAAATTAAAAGAAGCTAAAAGACTGATTCGTTACACAGATAAATCTCTAACTTCTATTTCAGAATATCTCGGTTTTTCAACTCCAAATCATTTTTCTGCAGTTTTCAAAAAATATGAAAAACTATCCCCGTTAGAATACCGGAAACAGTTTATAAATTCTCCAAAACATTAATTAAACCTTTAATGGTTCTTTGATTAGCTTCCGTAAAGTGATTTCCTTTATTATATTCAAATTGATATTTAATATCTTGTTCTTTGAGAAGTTTTAAACATTGTTTATGACAATTTTCTGTTTCTTTAAGATACTGATTACGCGTATTTTTTTCTTTATCGCCTAATGATAAATATATAAATTTTATATCTTTAGAAATTTTATTATTTTCTAAATATTCAATAAATCCTGGATACCATAATGATCCAGAGCAAGAAAAAACACCGGAGAAAAGATTAACTTTTGTTGAAGAATATAAAGCAAAAAGTCCGGCTAAAGAATATCCTCCAATAATAAAGGATTCAGGTAATAATTCATATTTGCTTTTAGTATTTGGTATAAGAACATTAACTAAATAATTTAGATATGTATTAGCTAAACCTTTATATCCTGAATCGCTAGAAAAAATACCCTCAGCTTTCCAAGGAGTTAAATCATCATTCCATGAAAGATTATTGATGATTAACAAATGAAAATCTTTTTTGCATTCATTGCTTAATTTAATAAGTTCATCACCTGAATCAAAACTGTTAACTATTACTAAAGGCGATTTTTTATCTTTTCCTTCAATAAATTTAATATTTAAATCATCCATTTTAGATTACTTCCGCGCGGTATATAGCATAAATCCTAATCCAAAAGCAAAATCTTCAGACATGAAAGCTTCATACATGTCATCAATATTTTCTCTGTACCATGTTACCGAATCTTTTAATTCCCAATTATCAGGGTATTGCTTTAATGACCATTCAATCCCGTCAAGAATCATTTTTATATACATATTGAAAAATGAATCCTTTTCATCATAAGTCATCCCTATTGTCGTTAATTCACATTTTTCTAAAGTAACATTTTTAAATCCGGAACGAGACAAAACCGTGTAGACTCTTCTACCAGATTCTCGATTACCCGCGGTTAAATCTAATTTAGCCATACCCCAAGCTTTTTCAAAAATACCATCAGGATCAGGATAAGCAAAATTAATTCCGTCATCGATATCTTTTATGATGATTACCCCATCATCTTTAAGAAGTTTCCGTAAATTTCTTAATAATGCCGTTTTTTCCTTAATATGTAAAAGAACCATTGAAATATTGATAATATCAACTTTTTCAATACCATATTTTTCTAATATAGATTGCAAGGTATTTGCTAATTGCCTATCAGAAATATTAACTTGCTCAAAGACTATAGTTTTATTAGAATATTTTTCTTTGCCGCGTTTAATTACTTCTTCATCTTTATCCACAGCGATTATCAAATAATCATCGCTTACCGATGAAACTCTATCAACAATCAAAGTTCCATCTCCGGATCCAATATCGAGGACAACAGGCTTTTTATAACGGCTTAATTCTCTTTGATAAACAGAAAAATCAAATCCTTTTAACAAAGCGTTTTGAACATTAATTCTTTTTATTTCATTATCATCAGCGAAATAACGGCTTTCCTTATCTTCACTTTGTTTTTTTGCTGGTATACGTAATAATGATTTATTAACGTCAATAAATTGATCTGCTAGGTGGATAGGTTCATTACCTTTATCCGATTGAATAAAATTAATTCTGCGGATATAGTACATAATTTCATCAAATTCTGGCGAATCTAAATCAAGTTTATCTAAACATATGGTTTCAATAGTTAACGCGCCATTGGAAGCTTTTCTTTTATTATAGGCCATCTCAACTTCGTTTAAGACATGTTCAGAAACAGCGGAATATTGAGAAAGCATCAACAAAAAAATCTTGCAGTTTTCAATGCCTTCGCAAATGGCTTTCGCATATCTTCTCGCACCAACATCGCGCGGAGCATACCAGCATTCAACACCTTGTTTTTCTAAACATTTAATTATTTTTTCTACTCGTTCTGCGTCTTCATGCGCATAACTAACAAATACTTCCTTATTCCCCATATATTCCTCTTAATTTTTATTACTATAATAAAATTATATAACATATACTTTATTTACGAAATCAACAAATTTATAAATATCTGTTAAAATAAGATTATGAACAAAAAAATATATAAAAGTTCTATCGAATTTCAATATAGCAAAAACAAAGCGTTATTATTTTCCTTACCATCTCTTGCTCTTCTAATAACGTTATGTTTTACTATGCTTTCGCTAAAAGGAAATTTATTTATAATTATAAACATCATTATCGCAGTTGCTTTACTACTATATAGTTTAATACCGTTACGTTTAATTTTTAATATCTTAAAGCAAATCAAAAACTGTGATAAATATTTAATAACTAACGCGTTTGTCTATTATGATGACGGAACATATAAATTAGCCTATCGCTTAATGAATCAAACATTAATAGTTACCACTTCTTCAACATTGATTAATTATCTAAAAAAAACCAAAAGAAAAGCTGAAAGCGAATTATATTTTATTATCTGTTATGACGAAAATATTCCTGAAGAAATAATGTTAATCAAGGAAATCCAAGGAAAGGCAGATTTAATTAAAAATTAATCATCGAGCAACATTGATAAAAGATTACCTTCTCCAACTTTCATTCCGCGGGAATCACGGGTTATCTTACCATCAAACTCACCTTTTTTGACTCCGCGTGCATCGCGGATAATCTGCTTGCCAGACGATTCTTGAATCTCACCAATTTTAACGCCTTTAGCATTTCTTAAAATTTGTCCCATAAATTATCAATTCTCCTTTTTGATTAATTACATTGTAGCATAAAAAGTAACCATTTTCAAAAAGTGAAAAAGTTGTTTCATTTAATTATCGATATTAATATTATATTTTTTCAAAACTACATTTTTTACACCGCGCGCAGCCATTACAAATTAACTTACTGCCGCATGTATGGCAATGATCTTTAAAATATGGCACGTATAATTTTTCTTTTTTTATAATATTTCCAAAATCATCTTTTAAAATAAAATTAATTTCTTTTCCTTGGTAATTCATTTTAGATTTAAAAGCCATCTCACTTTGAATACGTTTATTTTTCAATATATAAAGTTTATTATCCTTTATAAAACGCGTACCAGTTTCAATAAAGCAAAATGTAACATTATACTTTTCACATTGCTTTCTTAAAGACTTTACCCATTCAAAATTACAAGGGCGATCCCCATCATAATTTTCACCACCGCAGACAACGCGCTCAATTTGTTTTGTAGCTAAATATTTTTCAATATTTATCTCACCGATAAAAGGTGCGCACATAATTCCTTTATGTTTAAAGGGCAAAGATAAAAGTATTGGTATTCTTTCATCCGCACGTTTTTGATTTTCGCAGGTTATATTAAAAAAAACATTTTCATAACCCTCTCCCCAATTACTAGGTAAACATTCTTTTACTCTTTCTGGTCTTTTCGTCAACAAAAAGAAAATAACATCTTGACGATGATTAATAATATTCCAGCAAGCCTCTCTCCACTTATCAGCTTCCTTGAGAAAGAAGTCGCTTGTCATACAAACTCTTAAAGTTTCACCGCTTTTAATTTTATAAGATCCGTCTTTATTTTTGCTAAGTGGGTAATTTAAATTGCTCGTCAAAAAAATATCTTCACCATCCATATTTCTAAGATGATCAAGATAATAAATATAGCAATGTTCACAGCCTTCGCTTTTCTTTATACATCCATGCCATGGATTCCATATATCATGCATATATAAATATTATCATGTCGGAAAATTTTAAAAAAATTTATTTTTGTTTTAAAAGAAAATCAAGATTAATAAATATATAAAAAACTAATTTTTGTCTGAAATACATACCAGTTTCATCAAAAAAACTATATTGCAAAAAAATTTGTAATATGGCTATAATGTAATCAGTAATGGGGTTCTTCTGCACAAGCAGAAATGTTCTTCGCACACATACGCGTAAAATATTTATATTACATATATATTTATATAATATTTATTTTTTATGCGCCTAAATGGAGGTTGAGGTATGTTAGGAGGGTTTCTCGACATCTATGTCAACAATAGCTATGGTTTAGGTTTTATTTTAGATGAACTTTATTTTGCGATAGTTCTTAACTTCATCCTAAATCACCCGACGAACAATAAAAAAAGACATCATTAGAAAAATAATTATTAAGGAGAAAATTTAAATGAAAAGAACATTATTAAAAATCGCTATGCCAGTTTTATTAGTAGCTTCTGCATTCACAATGTCAGCTTGCTCAACTGGGGGGGGGAGAAACACCAACATCATCAGCACCTTCTGAACAAGAAATTGCCTTAGGATCTTCTGTTCTCGGTAACTGGGACTACCGCAACGCTGATGGCGGAGACAAAACAGAAGAAGGCTATGGAGTTGAAGTTTATGTCGATACAGAGACAAAATTCCACTTCACAGTCACTGCTTATTATGAATATTTTGCTCCATCAGTTTTAACTTTTGAAGGTCAAATCACTTCTGTTGAACAAGGCTTAGCTCACTGCTTCCCTATCTTTATGAACGCTTATCTTGATCATGGAGCAGTCACTGAAACTGCTACAGCTGCAGCCCAAGAACAATATTCTACATACCGCAATGGTCTTGCAGATCTTTATGAAGGACAACAAGAATTCCAAATCACCTTCCACAGATTAAGTAATGATGAAATGGATAATGGTTATATCACTATTGACAATGCTGATATGGATATTTCCTTTGGAGTCTTCACAGCAGTCCTAAACGCTTCACAAGCATAATTTACTCTATTACATAAATATCCTTTTGAAAAAAGTAGCTTACTAAATTCCCTCCAGTTAGGCTACTTTTTTTCTTTATTGAAATATTTTTATTTGTCATTATTAATCATATAATATCATTATTAAAGGAGCAAAATATGACTATTGAAGAATATATTAATTATATAAAAGAAAATCCATATATTGAGGCAGATTCTGAAGCTCATCAAGTTATGCATCTAGTAGCTCTAGAAGCACGAAAGCTTACTTCTGAAATCAATAACTCTTTCCATGATGCTAAGGAATTAAGATCCTTATTTTCTAATTTAATTGGTAAAAAAGTTGATGAATCTTTTGGTTTATTTCCACCTTTTTATACTGATTTTGGAAGAAATATTACCATTGGTAAGAGAGTATTTATTAATGAGGGTTGCTGCTTTCAAGATCAAGGCGGAATTGAAATAGGTGATGATACATTAATCGGTCATCAAGTCGTCTTAGCTACGATTAACCATGATTTAGCTCCTTATAAAAGAGGTAATATGCTAATCAAACCAATTAAAATTGGTAAACGGGTTTGGATAGGCGCACATGCTACTATTTTATCAGGTGTCACTATTGGCGATAATTCAATAATTGCCGCAGGAGCCGTAGTTACAAAAGATGTTCCAGCAAATAGTGTGGTTGGAGGAGTTCCGGCCAAGATTATTAAAACCCTTCAATAGAAATCATTTAAAGCATTGAGAAAACATCTATTTTTTGCTAGATTAATATTTAAATTAGAAGTATTTATGTCAGATAACTTAGAAACAAACGTTCATATTGCTTCAAATAAAAATATTGAGACTTCTAGTAAAAAGTCGATGTTTTTTGCTTTATTAAGTTGCTTACTTATCGCTTTTATATCAATTACTATCGTCTCTAAATGTTCATTTCTCTATCCTTTTCACGATGGAAATGATGTGAACTGGTTTTTAACTATGGGCAGAAGTATGGTTGAAGGAAAAGTGCCATACCGCGACCTTTTTGAGCAAAAAGGTGTCTTGTTATATATGCTTTTTGCTTTGAATTATCTTATCTGCGGCGACCAATTATATTTTATTTATTTAGTTGAAATAATTTGCGGAGCAGCTTTTTTATTTTTAAGTTTTAAAATTATTAATTTATATTTATCTTATAAATCTTCGCTTTTAGGTGTTTTAATTACCGCGGTTATCGTTTTTACATCTAGAGCGTTTTGGTGCGGAGGAGGTGAAGCTGAAGAGTATTGCTTGCCTTTATTTACATATGGTCTTTATATATTTTTAAAAAGCCTTAAGAAAGATAAAGATATCTCGCTTATAGAAGGTTTTATCTGCGGATTATTTGCCGGGATAATCTTTTGGATAAAATACTCTATGTTAGTCTTTTATGCAGCTTTAGGCATCTGCATTTTCATCGACTTTTTCATTCAAAAGAAAGCGTCAAAAGCTATTCTTTTCTCATTGTATTTTTTAATCGGTATGACGCTTATCAGCATTCCGATGATAATTTATTTAGGGATGAATCAAGCTCTTGCCGATATGTGGAATATCTATATCTTATTCAATATTTTTGGCTATGCTGAAGGAAGAGATGTTTTAACTAGAGTAATTGAATTTTTTATCTCGCTAGGTCAAGTACCTTTAAATTTCTTCTTATATATAATGGTCGTCTTTAGCTTAATATATATGTGGAAAGTTTATAACGTTAATCTTCGTTATAAAATATACTATGGCTGTTTAACTCTTTCCACATTTTTAATTCAATGCTTAATTATGGGTAATATTGGTTATTACCATTTAGTTATAGGGACGTTTGTACCATTTGGAATAGTAGCTTTGCCATATTGTTTAGCAAATATCATCGCTTTCTTAAAAGCTTTATTTGTATCTAAAAAAGAAAAAACAGAACCTTTTAAAACCCGTTTTGAAATAGCTTATAAGAATTCCAATGATGCCATAAATACATTCTTAAACAATTTCAACGAGAAAAAAGAAACAAAAAAGAACATAAAATCCATCAGTATTTCCCTTATCGCTTTAATATCAACAAGCTTGTTATTCGGCAATAATACCATTGAACTTTTTTATTCAAAATCTTACTATCCTCAATTTTTAGCCAAAGAGATTATTGAAAGTTACGGAAAAGAGGATTATTCTCTTTTGACATATAAAATGTTTGACCGCGGGTTTTATACTGTCTGCGATCAAACACCTAAGTTTTATTATTTCGCTCAAAATTTAGTTTCTAAAGAGAGTTATCCTCAATTATTTGAAGAGCAAGAAAGCTATGTAATAAACGGCGAGGCTGATTTTGTTGTTACCGAGTTATCCACATGGGAAAAAGAAAAATCCGATGGTCAACCATTAGCTAAATATGAATATGTTGCTGATTTAAGTTATGTTTATATTAGAAGTAATTTAGATAGATTAGATTTTAAGCTTTGTTTATTAACTCTTAAATAAAAACCAATCAACTATTTATAATTTTTTTTACAATTATCTAAACATATTTATCTGAAAATTATCTAAATATAAATGTTGTCAAATAATATGGATAAGTAATTATTTCCCCAATGCATCCAATGTTTTGCGATGTCAACTTAATTAATTTTTTTACATTATATTTTTCTTTATCTTTTAAAATGGTTTTAGCCGACCGAGTATTACCTTTGTTTGCTTTGACTTCAATAAGAGTTACTTCACCACAATATTTAGAAATAAAATCTATTTCTAAGCCACTATATTTATGAAAATAGTACATTTTTTTGCCTAGTTTACTAAAAGCATCGGCTACTATATTTTCATATATCGCTCCTTTAGCTAATGATAGCTTATCATTAATTATTAAATCTGGTACATCATCTTCTAACATTGAAATATACAATCCACTATCATTTATAAATATTTTATAAACGCCTTCGTCAACAAAAGAATCAAAAGGCAATTCAAGTGATTTCAAATTATAACATTTTGAAATTAGACCATAATCTTCAAGCCAATCTATTGCATTTTCATATTCACGACCTTTAGCATTTTTAGCGATAACTGAGTACTGAAACTTTTGATTTTCTTTTGCTAATTGTCGTGGAATTGAATTAAAAGTTGCTAAAATTTTTGTTTTTGCAAACCGATCAACTTTAATTTCATAATCATCATTTAAATGAGTTCCAAAATCAGCCTCGAAACCCATTAAAATGTCCTTTTGTTTTTTCCTTACTTGATTAAAATCATTTGTCTTTATGTATGTATCTACAACTTCAGGCATACCACCAATACATATATATTTGTTAAATAATTCCAACATTTTATTGTGAATATATATTGGAATTTGTTTTGTTTCTTTTATACATTTGATTAAGATATCTATTACTTGTTTTTGAACTCCATTAGCCCATAAAAACTCTTCAAAATCCATGGGTTTCATCTCTAAATATTCCTCAAACCCTACAGGAATACCTCTTGATGGATATTTTGTTAGTCTATAATTTTTAATTTCAAGTAATGAACCCGTACATATAACATCATATCTACCATCTAATGCAAAATATTTTAAAGATGCCCTAGCGTTAGGACAATCTTGTAGTTCATCAAATATTAATACGGTTTTATTAGGAATAAATTTAATATCTTTATATTTTATAGTCAAAGCAAATGTTATTGAATCTATATCAAAATCACCATTAAATAATTCTTGCAAACTAACATCTTTTCTAAAATCCAATTTAACAACTGCATCATAATTTTCTTTGGCAAAAGTCTCTACGATTGTAGTTTTTCCAATTTGTCTTAATCCTTGAATGATTAAAGGTTTATGATTTGGTTCGTTTTTCCAATTTAACATTTCATTATATATTTTTCGTTTGAACATAATTATTACCTGCTAATTATAGTTTACACCTTTTTATAGTCTTTATCAAACAGTATTAACACTTTTTTCGAACTTATTTTATGGTTATCTTGCACTTTTGCCCAAAATTACTATCTCAATATTTCGAATATTAAATTCTAAAAACTTTATTACTAATCGTTCAAATAATTTATGAATTAATAAAAAATGCAAAAATATTGATAGCTAAAAAACAAAAAATAATTTTCGACAATGATATTCAGTACTTATTCTAATCTATTTATTCAGCGAAATAATTCTAAGTATATCTTCGCCATATAATTCAAATTTCTTTTCAGCAAATCCATTAATGGCAAGTAATTCTTCTTTATTTGAAGGAAGTTTTTGCACTAATTCGTTTAACTGCTCATTATTAAAAATCATATATGGCTTAATATTATTTTTAACAGCTATAGCATAACGATATGCTTTTAATTTTTGATAAACTTTATTTCCTTCTAAAGCTTCTTTTTCTTCAACTTCTTTTTTTGAATGAGAAACAATAATATTAACAATATCTTGTCCATATAATTCAAATTGTTTTTCATTCAAAATTTTATAATTAGATAACGTTTTAATATCCAAAGGTCTTTTTAAAATTAGTTGTTCAAGTTGATCATTGTTGAAAATATAATAAGGCTTATAATTTAATGCTTTTGATTTGTTTGTTCGATATTCTTTTAAGCTCTCATACAAATCATCATTTTGAGGTACTTCAACTAGTACTTCTTCTTTTACTGTTTCTTGAACTTCATCAGATTTAAATATAGTTTTTTCTTCAATTTTTGTTTCCATTAATTTTAAATGTAGTTTGCTAACATAATCTGTTTCGCGTTCAACGATATGTTCTGATATGAATTCAACAACTTTTTCGAGCTGTTTCTTTTTCATATCAAAATCAGCATACATTTTATAGTATGTACTTAATTTATTTGCAATCTGATCTGTCTTAATAACTATGTCTTGAATTTCTTTAGGAGCATAAGCTTTTTTAATCATCGCTTTGCTATTAGAACAACAAATCAACGATAAAACCGGTAATTCTCTAATAAGTTTATTTGATACTAATAAGTTTCTTAGCAAATCGCAATGTTTTTTATTTTGCATAACAGGTGAATCCATGCCCTCTTTTTTATAAACATTGCCTTTTGCATCAATAAATGATCTGATAAAATTTCCTTCACTATCAATAGTGATATTTCCATTTAATTTTTTCGCTTCAATAACGCAGATAAACTTAGGTGTAACAATTACAAAATCCATTTGAGCTGTTACATCATTATACTTTAAACAAATATCATGAAAGACATATCCTGAAATGTCATAAATATTTTTTAGCTCATAGGCAACTTTAGATTCACCTTGTAATCCAATATTAACTAAATTTAACTCTTTTAAAACAATTTCTTTTTGATCATCACCTACTTTTAAAAGTAGATTTTCTAATTGTTCTTTCTGCTTGCAAGTACCCTCTTCAAATGGTTTGATAAAAACCAATTTTTTTGTTTCATTATTTTCAAAAATAAAATTAAGTAAACCCATAACGCCTCCACCTTTTATATTTACTTTCATTTAAAACTTTACATCATGTTCATTAATATTTTAAGTTTAATTCTTTCTTAATATTACATTAAGCCATTTTTCATTCTCTCTATTAGTTCTTACATCAAGGCTTAGCTTAATTTCTTCAATAATTAAATCTGTACCCTCAACATATTTCTTTATAGAGTTTTCATCTAAATCAATATTATATCTTCCATTTCTAATGCCTTCAAAATTACCATACTTAAAAGAGCAGTACATTATGCCATCTTTCTTTAATGCTAATGCACATTTTTTAAACGCATTAGACAAATTTTCTCTATTAATATGTAATAACGATGCGCAAGCCCATATACCGTCAAACTTATCTTTAAACGTCATTTCATTAGCTTCTTGACAAAATATGTTAGTAAATCCTTTTTCTTTTAATAAATCACAAAATTTTTCAACAGGATCAAGGCCGTATACTTCATAGCCTTTGGAAACAAAATATTCAAAATCACGTCCACTTCCAAAGCCTAAATCCAAAATTATCGCATTAGGTTTATTTAAATGTGATTCAAAAAACTGATACATCAAAGACATGTCACATTGATAAGTGCTATCGATAAATTCTTTGTAATGGTTTACGTAATATTCTTTAGTTTTATCCATATAAATCACCTATTTAAAATCATATCTACAGCTATTATAGAATTTATCAACATAATTATTCTCAATTGCTTCTTCCATAGAAATTTTTAACTTTTCATCATTTAATAGATTAACCAGTTTTTTATTTCTCTCTTTTAGTCTTTCAATTACATCTTCTGAAGGAACAATATTACTTTTTTTACTATTATTTGATTTAGTGGTTAATACTAAATTCCAAATATCATCAGAATACATAAAACTCCATGGGATAACATGGTCTACTGATATATCATCTAAAGCCAATTCTTTTCCGGTATAAAAATCAATAGGTTTATTGTCAGTGATTAAAATAAGAGACGAAATAAACTTTTTTAGATTATTTCTTCTAATTTCAGATTGACTGGCTCCTGCAACTTTTTTATTGATCTTAGGCGCGCTATTGTATTCTTCTAATAACTGAGCCCATTTATAATTAAGAATTATTGTTAAAATATCTGCATAATCTATTAAATCTTTTGAATTATCTTTATTTATAAATATCTTATTATCTTTTAGATAATAAATATCACTCACTCTGCCATCTAAATTTAAAAAGTATTTGATCGGATTTGCCTTTAGATTTACTCCTATTTTAGAAATGCAACCATCATACTCTTTTAGTTTTTTCTTTCTGATTTCAGTTCTAGCTAAGTCAAACCAAATCGGATATGTAGATTCTGTTAATTTTTGATAAATAGATATTAGTTTTTTTACTTCTTCTAAAATGATAGCCTTATTTTTGCTAGCAGGTCCTGCTTGTTTAAGTTTGAAAAAATAATATTGATTCCAATAATATTTCAAAACATTCTCTGAAATATCATGTAAATCAACGTAAACTTCATCATTAACATCATGAAAAAGTTTGTTTTTTAAGCATTCAATGACACTTCTTCCAAAAGCGAGTTTATATGTTGTGACATTTTTCATTTTTTCAATGATATTTATCCATTCATTTATGTATTTTGGAATCATAAATACCCCGTATTAAATATAATTATTTGCATAAATATTATATAACGAAGTATATTTTTTTGGAATATTGATGGGAATAACTTGAGAAAACAATTTATCTTAAATTTCTAATATCTTTTTTATAAAAATTTACAAACATTGAAAATGCAGTCATTATTTTTTTATGAGTTTAACTACAAATTCTACAATTATTTTCTTCACTAAAATAGACATACATATTTTCACCAAACTTCAGGTATTTACCATTAAAAATATCACCAATTCCTAACATATGTTTTTATATCATAAAATCTTTTTTGATTTTTTAATGACATAAAGTATCCTTCATTATTTATTTCATTATCTGTATAAGTTAGTTTTAAATTGCATTCATAAATAGCTAAAGGATTAAAATCAAAACTAGTTGTTTTATTTTCTAATTCATTGAGGAAGTATCCTTCTATAGATGTACCTATATCTGTATTTTTACCTATATTCAACAAAAAATTGAACTAGCATCAAAAGATATTTGAAAATTTCTTAAGAAATTTAATAGTCAAAATAACAATCTTCTAACTAATAAATAACATTATTAATTTGATATTTTTAGAAATACAATTCAATTTGATCATTTAAATTTTCCATACCATATTTCCTATCGATATTATGTATCATAAGACTATTTTCTACTAAAAATTAATAACAAACATGTAATGAAAATTTAAATGCCATCAAGAAAAATATTATTTTAATATATTACTATTCTTAATCACGTAACAATTATCATTTGCACTTTAAAACAATAAATTATTTTGTTTTTAAAAAATCTTTAATAAAAAAAGAACAAAAATACGGGAATGTGAAAATATTATTCGCAAAGCCAATATTAAAATTTCCTAGCTTAATTCCAAAATGAATATCATGATAGTTTTCATTATTTATTAATGAGCTTAGAGATTTTGATTTATTTGAATTTGATTTAACTTCAATCGGCACTAGACTATCCTTTGTCCTTGCAAAAAAATCTTCCTCTAAAGATGAATTTTCTTTTTTATAATAAAAAAGTCCTAAACCTTGTTTTAAAAAAGCTTCTGCTACAAAATTTTCATACAATGCTCCTTTATAAACACCTAGATTCTTATTCATTCTTAAATCTTCTTGAGCTTCTTCGTCAAGGTTTGCTACTAGTAATCCTGTATCGGGATAATATAATTTATACTTAGATTCATCTATATTCCCTTTTAAAGGTAATTCAGGATACAGCAAACAATTACACTGCATAATTACTCTTGCATCTATTAGCCAATCTATACAACCTGAATATTCTCGTGATCGAGCATTTTTTTCAATTTTATTAAATTGAAATTTTTTATTTTCTTTTGCTAATTGTGATGGAACGCTTCGATAAACACTTAAAATTTTAGTTTTGTCTAAACCGATTGCGTATTTTCTTACGTCTTCTTCATAATCTAGCATTATCTGTCTTTGAATATTTAAAGTATTAGAAAATGAATTACTAGAAATATAGTTTTTTACTACAGCAGGCATACCACCTAACACGCAATAATCTAAAAATAAGTTTTTATAGACATTTAGCTGAATATCGCTAAATGGCTTTAACTGTTCCATATGAATCAAAATATTATCAATGCATTCTTGTTTATATCCTTTAGCCCATAAAAACTCTTCGAAATCCATTGAATACATCTCATAATCAGTTTTATATCCGACACTATTGCTATGTATTTTATTGTAATTAATACCAAGCATAGATCCGCTACAAATCACATCAAATCTCCCATCAATTTTAAAAGGCTATAACGTTGTCGCAATATCTGGATATTCTTGAATTTCATCAAATATTATTATCGTTTCTTTTTCTTTAAATGCTATGCTATTATTTACAAACGTAATGTTTTTAATTATTGAATCTACATCATAACCATCATCGAGAATATTTATATATTTTTTTTCTAATGCAAAATTAATATAAACTACGTTAGAATAATTTTCTTTAGCAAAATGAAGTATAGATTCCGTTTTACCAACCTGTCTAGCTCCTTTTACTATAAGCGGATAATGATTTTTATCTTCTTTCCATTGTTTTAAGAAAGAATCAATTTTTCTTTTTAAATACATAAATAATAGTCACCTCAAAAATATTGTATCACTAAAACATAGCGAATTTCATCATCTTTCTCACTTTTTATGAGTGAATAAAGATGTTTTTCTCACATTTTATGAGCGAATAAAGATGAAAATATTATTTTACTAATAAGATAACCATGTTATTACCTACTTTATACAGAATATTATTATATCTATGATATACGATTTCTTAAACATAAAAAATAACTTATCCATATGCTAAAAATTTGATTATTTATATAAGTGTTTATCTGCCATTATTAATAATATTTATTATGGCAAATTAATAGTAGTTAAATATTTAATAAAAGATTATCCTTGTTCAATTAATATGTTTTTAGAATAATTGACTTATACTTTATAATTTGTTTAAACAGTCTATAAATAATTCCTTACAATAAAAACTAAGGTTTTCATTTTTAATAGCGAATTTTTGAGCATCTTGTTTTACTTGATTAAAATCTATTTCATTAAATTTATCACGTAGCATATTTTTCAAAATTTCAATGTTAAATTCATCATTTTCATTTAATTTATTTGACTCAATAAGTTTATTTCTTAAATATGTTAAATTAGGTTTAACTCCTTTATTAATGTAAAAAATAAAATCATAGTAATCTCTACCTTTAATATTATTTTTATAATTTCTACACAAAATTGCATGAAGTTTTCCTGCAAATAAGCTTTCTAAATCAAGCACATTAACTATAGCAAATTCAGGGTTGCTGAGCCATTTACTTTCAACATTAAATTCTAAAGACGGATTACAATCAACTTCAAACTTAACCTTTAATATTTCGTTTTTATGCAAAACATTTGTTAATTGATCATTCAAATTTAAGCTAATAAAAGTTTGATAAGTATTTAATTTAGCAAACGCACCTTCTATTGGTGTATTAATCTTTTTAGGTTTAATTTCAACATTAATATTGAAACCATAAGAAAGAGCTACTTCTTTTATTGACTTAATATATGGTTCTAAAGTAAAAGATTCATTAACTTCATTTAACGTAAAATCTAAATTTTCTGAAAATCTATTTAATCCATAAAAAATTCTTAAAGCTGTTCCTCCATAAAATGAAGCTTTAGCAAAAAAATTAGCTCTACTTAATCCAATTAATACTATTGATTGAACTACTTCTCTTAATGCAAGCTTCATCTCATTAGGATTTTTAGGATTATAAGAATTAATTAATTCTTCAATAGTTGATAACATATTATTTTATCTCCTCTAATATATACTTCAAAAAAGTATTAAGAGTATTACAGTGATAAAGTGGTACTATTTCTTTAATAAATTCATTATCCAAAGAAACTAATTCACTATAATCGATTCTTAAATCTTCAAATAATAATACTTTTAAATCTGTTATGCTCCTAACTGGATATTTAGAATATAACAAATCGCATAACGCTTTTTCTTTAGACGCTATTTTATAACTAAAGCCATTTTGATTTTTTAAAATGGTTATGCCTTTAAAGAAAACATTATTAGGTATACTTTTATATTCAAATGAAGCACCAGCTATACTATAAAATTTATTATTCTTTTTACCATATACTGCAGAAGTATATGTAGATACATATTCAGGAATAATTCCATAATAACTCAATGCGTACTCAAAAGATATATATGAGGGACTATAACAAACATTAGCAAGTAATTCCTTATCATTAACTAAATCATCAGTATATAAGCCTCTTTTAATTCTTATTAATTTTCCGTTTTTACATTCAATACTTATTTTTTGATTAAGATTAGAATATCCTTTATATTTATTAATCAAACTTTGAATATCATATAACATTGTTTATTTACCACCATTAATCTTATTTTATAATATTAATTATGGTAAATCACCAATTTAAACAATTGTTATAAATAATTATGAAGCCAAAGAAGAGCTTAACTATTAGAGTTAATTTTTATAGACAAAACGATAAAATATTCTGCATCCAAATTGGTTACTATTATATTGACACGATTACTACATACATAATTGTTTTCTTATTTCCGCTTTACACTTACAACTACGCATCCCGATGACTTAAGTTTTCTTTCAAGTGATTTTTCCGCTAAACGTGGAATATAATCTTCTCTTTTAACCATAGTGAATAATTCTCAAAAATAGCATATTCATAAAAAACAAGAAATCAATTGTTTTCGGAATGTTGAACACTTATTATTCGGTGTTTTGAACACTTATTATTCGGCGTTTTGAATATTATAGTTTCAATAAATACACAGAATTAAAAGATTTTATTACTAATCATTTATTTTCGAACCATCTTATTATAAGCAAAGTATATTATCATTTTTAATTTATGTTTCAGCATACGAGGTTTCCCATATTAAAAGCCTAAAATTTTTGTAACTTCAACTTCCAAAACAAAAAAGAACCTGATTATCAATATTTTCTCTTAATCAGGCTCTATAATAATTATTTTTTATGTTTTACTATTTTTTAATATCTTTTCGACATAGCAATACCACAGTCTCAACATGACAGACGACTACCTAAACTCTCAAAATCGCCCGTTTCCAGAGGTCGAAACTACGGAAAGTTTTAATCTTGCGGTTTTAAATAATGTAATCTGCCCCAGTGCCACTTTTTATCAGGGTGATATTTATATTCACTTTCTTTTCCCAAATAAAAAATATCAGAAAACAGCCATCCGTTACGAATCACTAAAATATTATTTTTATTACCTATCGCACAAAGATATTCATAAATCTCATCTTTCATCGGATGCCAATGTAGCAGTTGACTACTTTGCCACCAATGCTTCTTATTCCTGTTTACCTCAATATACCCCTCATTTCTATCCAAACTCGCATATACCCAAAAATTATTAAAAGTCCAAAAAACAGCATCCCCTGTCAGTTCAAGTTTACCCGCCAAATTAGGAGTTTCAATCAGCATTTTATATAATTCTTCTGTTGTCTGCGGAGAAATTTTTTGTACCATTTTTCATTTCCTTTCGAGACAAACCAGAGTCTCGACGTGGAATGTCTGAGGGAACATATCCACAGGTGTGACACTCTTAATTTCATAATAATCTTTTAAATATTTTAAATCTCTAGCTAAAGTTGCAGGATCACAAGAGACATAAACAATCTTCTTAGGTGATGTTTTAATTAAGCAGTTAAGGAAAGTCTCTGTCGATCCTTTTCTAGGTGGATCCATAATAACTACATCATAATTAATATTATTTCTCTGCTGATTAACAATAAATTCACCCGCGTCTCCTTCATAGAAATAAGCATTTTCAATATTATTATTTTTCGCATTCTTAATCGCATCTTGAACCGCGGAAGGTTCAATTTCTACTCCATGAACAAACTTAGCCTTTTTACTAGCTATTAAAGAAATCGTTCCAATTCCGCAATAGGCGTCAAGAAGTAAATCATCTTTGCTAATTGAAGCTGCTTCAATGGCTAAATTATATAATTTTTCTGTTTGAACAGGGTTAACCTGATAAAAAGACTTCGGTGAGATTTTAAATAAGATACCATTTAAACTATCTTTAATAAATCCTGGTCCCTTTAAGATTCTTTCCTTTTCACCTAAAATAACATTCGTATCGCGAGAATTAATATTTTGGGTAATAGTTGTTATCTCTGGATGCAATTTTTTTAATTCTTTAATAAAATCATTTCTTCCAGGGAAAGCGTCAACTGTAGTTACCAATGTCACCATGATTTCTTCAAAATAATGAGAAGTTCTAATTAAGACATGTCTAAAAATACCAGTTCTTTTATCTTCATCATATGGTTTTAATTTGAACTTTTTAATTAATAAACGAATATCTTTAAGAATCTTTTCCGCGCGTTCATCTTCAATATAACAGTTTTCTACCGGGACGATATCATGGCTTTTTTCTTTATAAAATCCTGAAACGATTTTACCTTTTAACAGCTTTAAAGGTACTTGAACTTTATTACGGTATTTATAAGGATCATCCATTCCAACAGTCATATTGACGTTAATGTCTTTAAATCCTCCGATTCTTGTCAAAGCATCATGGACTTTCTTTCTTTTATATTCAAGCTGGCCCTGATAAGAAAGATGCATCAACGCGCAGCCGCCGCACTTTTCAAAACTTGGGCAAAGAGGAACAATCCTTTTATCTGATGCTTTTTCTAAAGAAACTACTTTGCCAAAGAAAGTATCTTTCTTTTCGTAAGTTATTTCTACTACTGCTCTTTCGCCAGGTAAAAGATTATCAACAAATCCGATTTTTTTATTATAAGAAACGACTCCCTTACCGTCGAAAGAGAGATCATAACAATCCATTGATACTTGTAATTTATTCATCATTGCCTCCAAAAAGTTAAAACTGAGTTTAAATATAATTAAAATAAAGTTAACAAATATATTTTAACATAAGACCATCAAAGTTAGAGATAAGCTTTGATAAAACAATTCATAAATTAATTCCCTTTCTCTCCCTACAAATAATAAATATATCAAATAATAATGTTTATCTCACTTGCCGTGATTACTCACGGCATTTTATTTGCAATAAAAATCCGCGTCTTTAAGGCGCGGTTTTTCTTATTGCCTTCAAGGCATGTTGCTGGCCGCCCCGATTTCAGGGCGTTTTTATTTGCCCAATTGCCTTTATCACTCTTACTTACCCGTAAACGG
>CALVKD010000035.1 GCA_944332525.1 uncultured Bacilli bacterium
TAGCTTACGCAGGTTTAGATCCAATGATTATGCAATCTGGTAAACAATCAGGTGAACATATGCATATAACCAAGAAAGGCAATTCATTTCTTAGAAGTTCCCTTTATCTCTTAATAACTTGTCTTTGTCGATATAATCCAGATTCTAAAATAGCTTTATATGTCTCTAAAAAGAAAAATGACGGCCTTCATCCCAAGGCCGCCAAGATAGCAGGATGCAATAAATTACTGCGAATAATTTATTCTATGCTATCAAACGGAACGTTATATTCCGAAACTCAACAATAATATTTTATAGTTTTTATATTAAAAACTAAAGTCTTAATGGTCATTTGACCTTTTTTCCAAATGGAAAAAATTAATCCTTAATTATTTTAATTTTATATTTGACTAATGTTATCAAATTTTTATTTGTTAGATAGATTAATTGATAAAGGAATCATTATTTTGACTAAGAAAATATTATTTTCACAAGTCATTTTGGTATAGCCGTGATATAAAGAAACAATCGCTTTGACGCTTTTTGTTCCAAAGCCATGGTTTTCCTTATCTTCTTTTATCGTTTGCGGTAAACCATTTTTCATCGATGGGATAATTGAAGTATAATTTTCTATTTCAATTATTACATTGTCTTGATGTTGAAAAACGCGAATTTTAATGTATTTTAAATTGAGATTATTAACTTTACTGGCGCTTTCAATCGCGTTATCAATTAAATTTCCGAAAAGAGAGTATATCTGATATGATTTTATAAAATTTAAAAGTTTTCCATCGGCAGTGACAAATAACTGAATTTGTTTTTTATCACAGAGAGTTTTCTTTTCTGAAAGAATGATATCAAGAGGTTTGCATTGGGTATAATAGACGGATTCATAGTCTCTGGTAGCATTTTCAATATCGTTAACCGCATCTTGATTGAGATTATTTTGATGAATTTGATGCTTTAAATCATGAATGCGGATATTCATTTTTTCTGCGTTCATCGTCGCTAGGCGATAACGTTCCTCATCTTTTTTTAATAATAATTCCAAAGTTTTATTTTCTTTTTGTAAACCGACATTAAGAGAATTAAAAAATAATAGAACAATACCAAAAACGCAGATAATTCCCCCATAGAGATTTATTTGGATAAATAGCAAATTATTATCTAATCTCAATAAAGTATCTTGGGTCCAGTAGCTGAGAAAGATTGTGACAAACAATAGTGAGGTGGCTGCGAGAAGAATGGTAATAGAATTAACACGTATTTCATTATCCTCTTTAAATTTTCTTGTATAAAGATAATAAAAAATGGGTAAGGTTACACCTACTACGAGAAAATATATTAAAAAATAATAATATGAATGCCAAATTTTATTTCCTCCGAAGAGAAAAACTAGAGAAATCGTTATTTTATATATCAAATGTTGAAGAGAATAGCTTCCGGTCAATAAAAAGAGCATTTGAAAAAAATTAACCTTAAATGCACATAAAAGGACCATTGCGAAAATAATTAAAATTAAAAAGTAATTATATAATCCTGGTAAGAGGTTTGCATGCCAAAATATTTCTAAAATTAAGAAACCAATTAATAAAGACACAATAAAAAGTTTACGTTTCGGAATATAAATAACGTAAATAATTAATGCAACAAATAATGAAAATATGTATTCTGATGACAAAAGAAAATTAAACATATTTATCTTATATTATTCATAAAAGCTTCGACAAAAGCTTTTTTCTTAGCACGCGAAATTTCTAGCTTACCAACCCCTGTTATCACTTCGTCATCAATAATTGATTTTACATGATTGAGGTTTACTAAATAACAAGAATTGCATTTTGCAAATACATTTGGATCAAGAAGCGATTCGACGTCTTTGAGAGTACCTCGCGTTGTAAATATTTCTCCAGTTACACTATGAAAATTTAAGTCGTGTTTTTTGACTTCAATATAAACTATTTCATTATAACTAATAGCTTTAAAACCACCTTTAACTCTTATCATTAAGCGACGGGCTTCTCCCTTGTTAATATATTTTAATGCTCTTGTTAAAACTATCGACAATTGTTCTTCAACAATAGGTTTAACAAGAAAATCTAAAGCTGTTACTTCATAGCCGTTTATTGCCATTGAAGCAAGATTGGTGGTGAAGATAATAATGACTTTATCGTCTTGTTGACGTAATCTCTTTGCTACTTCTAAACCATTCATCACTGGCATATCGATATCAAAAAAAACGATATCATATTTCTTTTTTAAATTATCAAGAAACGTTAATCCGCGGTTATAGCAATCGACAGAGAATTGTTCTTTGCTTGTTTTAGCAAAGTTAGATAATAATTTTTTTAAGTTTTGAATATCGTTTTGTGAATCATCTAGAATGGCTATGTTTATCATTTTATATTACCCCAGCGAGGACTAGTTATAAATTAATTATATCAAGCCAAAAATGATTTCGGCAATGTTTTAATAACTTTACTCCTCTTGATATTTATGATATCAATTTTTCCTAATCAAAAAAAGAAAAAGAATGTTTTGTATGTAAACGCTTACAAAAAATGACAAATAAACGACTGATTATTCCATACTTCTATAATTTTTTTTCACTTTGAATTAATGTTTTAATGAAAGGTAGGCATTGTTATGGCTAAAATGAAAAAATCCAAGTTAGTTGGTACAATTCTTTCTGCTACAGGTATTATCTTGGCAGTAACAATTGGAATTGTTGCTAATGTTATTGTTTTCTCTAGTCAATATTCAGCGACTATTGAAGCAGCATTAGGCGATACAGGTAGACGTTATACTAGTGTGAATTATGATGGAGTCGACCCGACCTATTATAATAAAGACTATGAAACTAAAGCTGATCGCGAAAAATATCAGAAAGGCGTATCTGAATCAATTTGTGAAGAAGGAATGACTCTTCTTGAAAAAGGAAATATGCCTTATAAAGCTGAAGAAACCAAAATCTCTTTCTTCTCTGAATCCTCAGCGCGTTTGATTTATGGTGGAACAGGATCAGGAACGGCATCTTCTGATTTAACATTAAAGAAAGTTTTCGAAGATGAGGGATTCCAAGTCAATGATAAGTTATGGGATTTCTATACAAAGGGTAAAGGTAAAAAATATGTTCGCGGAACTGGTTCAATCAACTATGGTGATAGCGACGATTATTCAATCAATGAATGCCCATTATCGGTAATCCAAAGCGAAAAGGGACTTGAAGATACATTCAAAGAATATAATACAGCAGTCTTTGTTTTATCCCGTACCGGCGGTGAAGGAAATGACTTAGCTAGAGGTATGGATGATTATGTTGATACTAATAAAGATCTTTCTAAAGGCGCTCATCCGGATGCTCTCGGCGATAAAATGCGTTCATATCTTGAACCGGATTCTATCGAATTACAAATTATTGATTATTTAAATAAAAATTTTGATGATGTTATCCTCGTTGTTAACTGCAATAACCCAATTGAATTAGGATGGGTTAAAGACTATCAAAATATCGGTACAGTGATTTCTGTTCCGGGTACTGGATCAACCGGGTTACAAGCTTTACCAAGAATCTTAAAAGGCGAAGTTAATCCTTCTGGTCACTTGACCGATACATACGCTTATAATGCTTTCTCTTCACCAGCAATGATGAATATGGGTGATTTCCAATTCACAGAAAACGGAAATAAGATTGCTAACTATGGCGGCTATGATGGATTTAATGGTTACTATTACGTTAACTATCTTGAAGGTATTTATGTCGGTTATCGCTATTACGAAACTCGTTACTACGATACAGTAACTCATAGCGGAAATGCTTCTGAATTAGCTTCTTATGAAGTTGGTCAAAGCAAAGAAGAAGGACGGACAACCTGGGATTATGCTACTGAAGTTCAATATCCTTTTGGATATGGCGTTTCTATGACTGATTTCACTTGGTCTGATTATCAAGTTACCGAAAGCGAAGATAAAGAAGATTTTATCGTTACTGTCAAAGTTACAAATACCGGCGATGTCGCTGGCAAAGAAGTTGTTCAGTTATATGCTCAAACACCTTATGGTGATTATGAAAAAACTAATGGTGTAGAAAAATCTGCAGTTGAACTCATCGGATTTGAAAAGACATCATTATTGGAACCTGATGCTTCAGAAACTGTTACAATTTCCTTCCCAAAGAGCGATTTAGCTTCTTATGATAGAAATGGTGCTAAGACCTATGTCATGAGCAAAGGACAATACTATTTCACTGTCGCTAGCGACGCTCATGCGGCTGTTAATAATATTTTAAGAAAACAAGGCTATCAAGAAGGTGCTTTGGAAGCTTCTCCATCAGAAACAGAAAGCATTGGTAATCCAGATTTAGTTTATGATGGATTCTACGTTGATGAATTAGACACTACAACTTATTCTGTTGATTCTGAAACCGGCAATAAAGTAACTAACTTATTTGATTTTGCTGATTTAACAAAATATGATGAAGGAAAAGATTTAAAATATCTCACTAGAAACGATTGGGCTGGAACCTATCCTCAAACCTATGGTGAAGTTTCTTTAACTCCATCAATTCACTCAGAAAGAAATAACTCTACTGATCCAAATAATCCAGAAGGATATGAATATCATACTGAGTTATCACCAGATTCCGAAATTTATAAATTAATGAGAAGTTATAATTCTTTAAATCCAAATACGGAAACTGATGTTCGTTATACTTGGGGTGTTAATGATAACGATCTTGAATTAATCGATATGAGAGGCAGAGATATTAATGATCCGCTTTGGGAAAAGTTAATTCAAAAAATGACTTTAAGCGAAGCTGCTCAATTAATTCAAAATGGTGGATTTAAGACTGAATCTATCGCTTCAGTTAATAAACCTGAAACCTCTGATAAAGATGGTCCTGCGGGATTAAATAATGTTTCAGGACACTTCCCAATCGGTTTAACTTATCCATGTGCAGTTATGATTGCTCAAACTTGGAACCGCGATTTAGCAGAAGCTAAAGGCGATGCAATCGCTGAAGAATGCTTAGCAGTTTCTATTACCGGTTGGTATGGACCTGGTAATAACATTCATAGAACACCATTTGCTGGCCGTAACTTTGAATATTATTCAGAAGATCCAATGATCTCTGGAGCAATGGCAGAAAGAGAAATTGTCGGAGCAGCTAAAAAAGGTGTCTATGCATATATCAAACACTTCGTTCTCAATGACCAAGAAGTTCATAGAGAAAAAGAATCAGGCATCTGCACCTTTACAAATGAACAAGGAATGAGAGAAATTTATCTCAAAGCTTTCGAAAATGTTGTAAAAGGTGAAGAAATTTCTGAAAAATATTACGAAATCAAGATGGATAGCGATGGAAATGCTATTCTTGATGAAAACGGAAACTATCAATTTACAGAAAAAACAACTAATATCAAAGCATGTACTGCTATCATGTCTTCGTTTAACAGAATTGGACCTGTTTGGGCAGGAGGCTGCTATCCATTAATCACATCTTTATTAAGAGATGAATGGGGCTTTGAAGGAACTGTTTGTACAGACTATTATCACTTCTGGTTTATGAACGGAACTCAAGCTGTTATGGCTGGCGGATCATTAATGCTCGATCCAACTGAAGAAAACTTTACAATTCCATCTGATAACTACGTCTTACAAGAACAAGCATTTAAAGCTGTTAGATCAATTCTTTATACTGTTGCTAATTCAAATGGTGTTGATGGTTATATCCATGGCACTAGAGAAAAAGCTAGATGGAAAAACATCTATAGCGTCATGATTGGCGTTAATGCTTTCTTAGTCTTACTTGCTGGCGGATTAGGTGTTGTCTTATATTTCAATTTAAGAAAGAAGAAAAATAAAAATATTGAAGTTGTTGAAACTCCAACTGAAGAAACTAAATAAGGAGAGAAAATATGAAAAATAATAGAATAGCATTATTTGCTTTATCGACAGTAGGTTTATTCGGTCTCGTCGCTTGTGGAGGATTCTCGTCATCGACATCATTCAACCCATCTAATATATCTAATACTTGGGGTGAATCATTTGAAACACATGTTTTAGCTGATTTTGAAGATAATCAACTTCCAAGTGGATTTGAAAAATCAAATGGTTGGTCCAATGAAGGTGTTTTTGAAAACACTTATTGGAACCAAGATAATGTTAGTTATAGTGACGGAAAAATGGAATTAAGCTTAACTGATAATCCAAATCCAGATGATTCAGGAAAATATAAGTATTTAAGTGGTGAACAAAGAACTACAAACCATTTCGGATATGGTAACTATTCTGTCAAGATGAAACCGATGAAAGCTGTCGGAACTTGCTCAGCATTCTTTGGCTACACCGGAGAAGCTTTTGATGGTAATGATGATGGTGAACCAGATCAATGGGAAGAAATTGATATTGAATTCTTAGGAAAATATCATGACCGCGTTCAATTTAACTATTATTCTATTGAAGGCGGAAAGGGTGTTGGACACGAATACTGGTATGATTTAGGATTTGATGCTACCGAAGAATACCATGAATATGGATTTAGATGGGAAGAAGACAGAATCGTTTGGTTTGTCGATGGTGAAGCTGTTTATGAAGCTACCAAAGATATTCCTTCTACTCCATTAAGAATTTTCACTAATGCTTGGGCTGGAAATGAAGAAGCTGCTGGCTGGATGGATACTTTCCAAGGCGTTGATGAAAACACCTGCACAGCTTATTATGAGGAAATTGGCTGGGCTGATTTAGATGGTAATGCCTATGAACCACCTGCAGAAGAAGTACCACCTGTAGAAGATGTTGAAATTACTTACGAAGATGTCGAAACTTCATTCACAGCAAGTAACGATGCTTATACTGTAACAACTACTGACGGGGCAACAAATGTCACATATGATAATGTCGTTGGTAATAGCTACATCAATGTCTATACCGATTTACCAGAAAAAGCTAAAGACATGAACGTTGTTAACCTTAAATTAACTAACAACGGAGACAAGACAGCTAATGCTAGAGTTAATGTTGTAGATAAGAATATTATCCCAAACAACACTACAATCAAGACAGCTGCTGTCAATACATCGGCAACACAAGATGGTGAGGAAGTCAGAACAGATCTTGAATGGGGTGGATCATTCTTCACAATTGAACCTAATACTACTATCGACTGCGTTATCTTCTATAAATCTACAGAAGATATGGTCGCTAATAGATTAGAAGTTATGCTTGATTCCTTTGACGGAACTACAACAGTCTCAGCCGGTGATGTAACTATTTCTGATGTTAAATTAGGTACTACTGAAGAAAAAGAACCTAGTGATGACCTAACTTTCGAAGCTGTTGACTTAACTTGGGCTGCTAATGCTGACAATACATATACTGTTACAAAAGAAGAAAGCGGCGCAACTAGCGTTACTTACACTAATGCTGTCGGTAATTCTTATCACAATATTACAAGTGCTTTACCAGCTGATACCGCCGATAAAGGCGCATTCAAAATGAAATTAACTAATAATGGTGATAAACTCGTCAATGCTAGAGTTGATTTACTTGATAATTCAATTAAAGTTGATGGCACCACTGTCAAAACAGCAGCTGTCAATACCTCAGCTACACAAGATGGCGAAACAGTTAGAACTGACCTTGAATGGGGTGGATCATTCTTCACAATTGAGCCAAAGGCAACTATTGAAGCAGTCATTATGTATGACGGAAATGCTCAATCAATTAATTTAATGCTCGATTCCTTTGACGGAACTACTACCGTTTCTGCTGGTGATGTCACGATTTCTGATTTTGCTTTAGCCGCAATTGAGGAAGGTGAAACTCCTGATGAACCAACCTTAGGTACTGCTGCACCATTTGATTTCTCAATTGATGGCGGCAACACTGAAATCTACAATGTTAGCAAAGATGACGAAACAGGTGCTTCAACCATCACTTATGAAAGCACTGGAAGCTATACTAATATCTCTGGTGCAATCGGTTCTGTGGCTACAGCTGCTCATGGACAAATCTCCTTTAAAGTCAATAATACTGGAACTGAAAATGTCGCAATCCGCGTCGATATCTATCATTACAATGCTTGGGGAACAAGCTTGGTATCCGCTGCTACATTAGATGGAAATACTGTCGTTATCGGCAGCGATAAAACCGCAACTTTAGATGTTGCACCAGGTGAACATGTTGTCACTGTCGATTACACTGGCGCAGTTACTAACCTTTGCTTCTATATCGATTCAATGGAGGGTACCTCTAAAGCTGGCTCATTCGTTATTAGCGATTTCACATACGCAGCTTATAATAGCTAGGTGTAGTTTATGAAAAAACAAATATTGCCGCTTTTGTTATTGTTGCCCTTAGTTACTTTGTCGGGCTGCGCCCAAACTAATCCAGATGTTAATATTGGAAAACCAGAAGTTGATTATTCCGCGAAAGAAATGTTCTCAAATATTAAGCTTGGATATAACATTGGAAATACTTTAGATGCTCATCCAGGGTTTGATAAGTATAATTTTATTCCTCAAGGTGTTGGTACAGAAAAATTATGGGACAATCCAACCATTACTAAAGAATATATTCACTATATTAAGGAATGCGGATTTGATTCTATTCGCTTACCAGTAACTTGGTATCCACATGTCGATTCAAATTGGAAAATTGAAGATGCGTGGATGAACCGCGTTAAAGAGGTTGTTGATTATTGCGTTGATGAAGAATTACCTGTTATCCTTAATCTTCACCACGATACTGGAGTTGATGGTTGGCTAAAGGCTACGGAAGATGATACGCGTCAAGATCAAGAATTAGTCCAGTTAACTACTTTATGGGAACAAATTGCCGACACATTTAAAGATTATGATGTTCATGATTTAATGTTTGAAGGTTTTAATGAAATGATTGATGATGAAGGTGACTGGAATACTCCATCCAATAAATCAATTGATTTCATCAATGAAGCCAATCAAGCTTTCGTCGATACAGTTAGAGCTTCAGGCGGAAATAATGATGAGAGAATTCTTCTCTGCGTTACTTATGCCGGGACTAATTACGGCAATATGCTTAGCCGGTTTAAAATTCCTCAAGATACTGTTCACGGAGCAATTGCCTTTGAAGTTCACGCCTATACACCTTGGGAATTCTGCGACGGACAAACCGATAGTTATGATCAAGGATCAATTACTGGAGCGATGGATAATGTTTATAACATGTTCAAAGGTACTGATATTCCAGTAATTATCGGTGAATTCGGTGCAGTCTTTACTAGAGGCGATTATAATAAACGCGTTGAATGGGCTGATTTTTATGCCAAAACTGCTTATGAAAGAAATATTTCTCTCTATCTTTGGGATGATAATGGTGATTTCAAACTGATTGATAGAGATAGAAATAGCAATAATTTCTCGCTGAAACATCAAGAATTTCTTGATGCATTATTACAAAAATAAAATTACCCTCCAACTGAAGTAAAATTCAGTTAAAAAAAGTTCACCTTCAATGGTGAACTTTTGTTTTGCCTTTTTATTAATCAATAGCCAGGTTTTCCAAGTAAATGGAACATATTTTTCTTATAAATTTCAACGCCTGGTTGGTTAAATGGGTTAATCTTTAATAAGTATGCAGACATTGCGCATGATCTCATAAAGAAGTAGAAAAGATATCCAAGATTATATTCATCTAATTTCTCAACGTGGAGAACAATATTAGGAACTCCTCCATCGACGTGAGCTTTTAAGGTTCCTAAGAAAGCTTGTTCGTTAACTTCTGAAAGCTTTTTACCTTCAAGGAAGTTTAATCCGTCGAGATTATCTTCATCGTGTGGAACTGTTAAATCAAGTAAAGGTGAATCGACTTTGACGACCGTTTCGAATAAGACGTGTGAGCCTTCTTGAATGAATTGTCCTAAGGAGTGAAGGTCAGTTGTGAATGTGACTGAATCAGGTAATAATCCTTTGCCGTCTTTTCCTTCGCTTTCACCAAAAAGTTGTTTTAACCATTCACCGATCTGGGTATATTGAAGTTCATATGTAACGAACATTTCAACCTGCTTATTGTTGTTGTAGAAATAATCTCTAGCAGCAGCATATTGATAGGCTGGGTTCGTAAAGATGTCTTCGTTGTTTAAATCATTCATCGCATCTCTGCAGCCTTTCATTAATTGATCAATATCGCAGCCAGCGCAGGCGATTGGTAATAAACCTACTGCAGTAATAACTGAGTAACGGCCTCCGATGTCATCAGGGATAACAAAGGTTTCATAGCCTTCTTCATCAGCTTCTTTCTTTAAAGCACCTCTTGCTTTATCGGTTGTTGCAAAGATAGCTTTGCTAGCAGCTTCTTTACCGACTTTCTTAATCAATAATTCTTTTAAGAGGCGGAAAGCGACGCTGGTTTCAGTTGTTGTTCCTGATTTTGAAATAACATTAATTGCAAATTTCTTATCTTCAAGATAGGTTAATACTTGTTTGATATAAGTAGGTGAAAGAGTATTTCCGAAGAAAATAATTTCTAATTTATCATCTCCGTAAAGTCCTTTAAGAGCTTCAATTGCTGCTCTTGCGCCTAGATATGATCCACCGATGCCGGCGACAACTAAAACATCATAATTCTTTCTAATGTTCTTTGCGGCTTCTTTGATTCTGGCAAATTCTTCTTTGTCATAATCTTTTGGCCAGGTTGTCCAACCTAAGAAATCGTTTCCTAATCCGGTCTTTTCGTTGATCATCTTATGAATCTTTTTGACTTCTTCAGCATAAGATTTAAACGGAATAGGGTTGATGGTGTTACTTAAATCTAGTTTAATCATTTTTTTCCTCCTTGATTCTAGTAAGTTCTGTTTCTATCCATTCAGGTAATTTGTTGGCTAACGGAGTAAAATCGGCATGCGAAATGGTAACTTTCTTTTTTCTTGTCGTTACTGCTTGAGAATTGATTCTTCTAATGTTTTGCCTTCTTCTTTCCGCGACTTGTTTTAACGAGAGGCGGTAAAGATTTTTATCTTCGAGCAAAGCAATAATCTTAACTCTAACATGTTGACCGATATTGACATAATCGGTGATATTTCTAACAAAGAAAGAAGAAATTTCTGAGATATGAATCAAACCGCATTCGTTATTTGGAAAACGAATAAAAGCTCCATATGGCTGTATGCCGGTGACTTCACCGACCATGATATCTCCTACTTGGAATTCCATGTTGCTACCTCGCTTAGATAATTCTTTAGCAATAGTAAATCATCTTGATCGGTGATTTTAATATTGGTTTTTTCACCTTCAACATAGCAGATTTGAGCATTAAAACGTTTAGCTAGTTGTCCGTCATCAGTTAAATTGGTGATTCCTTGTTCGCTTAAACTTTTATGCCAAAAAAGTATTTGGCTATAGATAAAGGTTTGAGGTGTTTGAACGCTTAATAACTGATCGCGGTCAAGCGGGTTATAGGCTAAATCGACAATAGTATCGCTGATATGGGTAACTGAGATAGTTGCTGCTTGATTTTGTCCGCAGCAACGAATATTTTCTGTTATCAAATTTTTGCTAAGCAATGGGCGAGCTCCGTCATGAATAATGACAATATCATCATCTTGGCTCTTCATTGATTTTAAAGCATTATAAACCGATTCCTGACGAGTTACTCCTCCTGGAATAAGCTTTTTGACTTTACTAATTTGATATTCCTTCAAATATTGCTCATATAAACTGCGATATTCTTCGTTGATGACAAGATAGATATCATCAATCAACTCATGTGAAGAAAATTTTTCCAGAGTGTAGATAAAAAGTGGCTTATCATTAATTTTGATAAATTGCTTTGGTAACGAAGATTGCATCCTCGTTCCTTTTCCTCCGGTTAAAATTACTGCGTGATTCATATTGCTTACCTTAATTATTATAATCATTTATTTCAATGAATATAAAGATTAAATAAAGATATTCATCATAATATGATAAAATTAGTTTAAGGAATTATTATGAGAAAAGTAATCAATATTAATCATGGATGGAAAGTTATTTTGCCTAATCAAAATAAAGAAATTTCTATTTCCTTGCCGCACACGTTTAATAATATTGATGGCCAAGATGGCGGAAATGATTATTTACGCGGAAAATGCAATTATTATTATCGTTTTAAAAATACTTTTTCTCAAAATGAAGATGTTTATTTAGAAGTTAAAGGCGCTAATAGTGTTGCATCAGTCTATTTAAATAATAATTTTTTGACAATTCATAAGGGTGGATATTCATCATTTATAGTTAAGCTTAGCCAATATCTTCAAGACGATAATCTTTTAAAAATAATGGTGGATAATTCTAACTTTAGCGATGTCTATCCTTCTCGTGCTGATTTTACTTTTTATGGAGGATTATATCGTGATGTTAATTTAATTATCGTTAATAAAAAGCATTTTGAATTTGATGACTATGGAGGAAATGGGTTAAGAGTTAATATCAAAAAAGAAAATGGAGAATGGTTTATATCTCCGATAGTAAAAACTAATTCTCAGAATAAAGTTGAAATCGTCCTTAAAGATGATAAAGATAAAGAAGTATGTAAATTAGTGAATAATAAATTTGTTAAAATAAATAATCCTCATCTTTGGAATGGAATTTCAGATCCATATTTGTATAAAGTTGTCGCCTCATTAAGAGATGATGATCTTCTTGATCAAATAGAAACTTTTTGCGGATTTAGAGAATTTTCTTTTTCACCTAAAAGTGGTTTTATATTAAATGGTAAAAAATATCCATTACGCGGAGTGGCGCGTCATCAAGATTATTTAAATAAAGGCAATGCTTTAATTAAAGTAGATCATGAAAAAGATATCTCGCTAATTTTAGAAATGGGTGCGAATTGCCTTCGCTTAGCTCATTATCAACAAGATGATTATTTTTATTATCTTTGCGATAAAAATGGGTTGCTAGTTTATAGCGAGATTCCTTTGATATCTCAATATTTACCTAATGGCGATGATAATGCTATATCGCAGCTTAAAGAGTTAATACATCAAACGTATAACCACCCAAGTATTTTTGTTTACGGAATCGCTAATGAGATAACCATGTTTAAAAATAATAAACAAGAAAAGTTACACTTATTAAAAGTTTTAAATAATATTTGTCATAAAGAAGATAATACTAGACTGACATCTTTAGCATGCTTTGCTATGTGTTCACCTTTTAATAAAACCAGTAAGATAACTGATATTGTTGGTTGGAATTTATATTTGGGATGGTATGTTCCTTTCTTATTTCTCAATGATATTTGGTTAAGTGTATTTCACTTTTTATTTCCTAAAAGAATTTTAGCTTTTTCTGAATATGGTGCAGAAGGCATGATAACTTTGCATTCAGCGCATCCTAAAAGAATGGATAATAGCGAAGAATATCAATGTAAGTATCATGAATATATGCTTAGATGCTTTCAAAGACATCCGTATCTTTATTTATCTTTTGTTTGGATTATGTTTGATTTTGGATCAGATGGAAGAGAGCAAGGCGGTGATAATGGCAAAAATCATAAAGGTTTAGTTACCTTTGATAGAAAAACAAAAAAAGATGCATTCTATCTTTATAAAGCTTTTTGGTCGAGCGAAGATTTTATTCATATTTGCTCCAAGCGTTATAAGAATCGACATGAAAAGAAAACCGAGATAAAAATTTATTCGCATACTGATAAAATTATTTCAGTTTTTCAAAACAATAAATTGATTAAGCAGTTTAAAAATAAAAAAATCTTTAAATTTCGTTGCTTGCTAAAAGATAGAGAAAATATTTTCGTAGTCACTGATGGACAGCATTCGGATACGATAATTATTAATAAAGTAGATAGTATAGATAATTCGTATATTCTTAAAGATGGCAACAGTTATAGCTGGGAAAAGGATTTAAAATAAAAGTTTTTTAATTTTTGCTTCACCTTTATTTTAATATTTTAAGAAAATTCTTCTTTCAGCTTCTTTTTCTTTATTAATTTAGGCATTTCCTAGATAATTGAAATGTTAATTTTGATTTAAAGAGAGTGAGGGTGAAAACATGTCAAAATTTATCTTTGTCACGGGCGGTGTTGTTTCCGGATTAGGAAAAGGAATTACCGCGGCTTGCTTAGGAAGATTACTCAAAAGCAGAGGACTATCAGTATTCGTTCAGAAATTCGATCCGTATATCAATGTTGATCCAGGCACGATGTCACCTTATCAACACGGTGAAGTCTTCGTCACAGCAGATGGAGCAGAAACAGATCTCGATTTAGGTCATTATGAAAGATTTATTGATACTGAATTATCTGCAACATCATCAGTTACAACCGGTAAAATTTATAATTCAGTTTTGAAAAGAGAAAGAAAAGGCGATTATCTCGGAGAAACCGTTCAAGTTATTCCGCATATCACCAATGAAATTCAAAGAAGAGTTTTCAAAGCTGAAGAAGAAAGCCAAGCCGATGTTATTATTACTGAAATTGGCGGTACTGTCGGCGATATTGAATCACTTCCATTTATCGAAACTTTACGTCAGCTTCGTTCCCGTCTCGGCAAAGAAAATGTTTGCTTCATCCATACAACTTTAGTTCCATATTTAAGAGCTAGTAATGAATTGAAGACTAAACCGACTCAACACTCGGTTAAAGAACTTCGTTCATACGGCGTTCAACCTGATTTCATCGTCTTGCGTTCTGAACTAGAACTTGATGATTCTATCAGAGAAAAAATTGCCTCTTTCTGCGATGTCGCATTAGAAAATGTTATTACCGCGCCGGATGTAAAAAATATTTATGAATTACCTTTAGTCTTAAAGGCACAAAATTTCGATCTTTTAGTAACCAAACAACTTAATTTGAAAGCTCCAAAATCCGATACAGCTGAATGGGAAAAATTAGTCGATAGAACTAATCATCTCGAAGGAAGTTATAAGATTGCATTAGTTGGAAAATATGTTGAAAACCACGATGCTTATATTTCTGTCTCCGAAGCTTTAAAACATGCTGGATATGCTTTTGGTAAACAAATCGTCATTGATTATATCGATTCAGAAACAATTAAAGATGATAATGTTGAAAAAATACTTCAAGGGCATGATGGAGTTATCGTTCCAGGTGGATTTGGTCAAAGAGGTATTGAAGGAATGATTACCGCGGCTAAGTATGCCAGAGAAAAAGATGTTCCATATTTAGGATTATGCTTAGGTATGCAAGTCGCTTTAATTGAAATCGGTAGAGATTTATTAAATCTTGAAGAGGCTAATTCAACTGAATTCCAAGAAAGATGCAAGAATCCAGTTATCGATATTATGGCTAGCCAAAAGCAAATCACTGAAAAAGGTGGTACGATGAGACTTGGCAACTACCCTTGCTCTATTATTAAAGATACTCATGCCTATGACCTTTATAAGGCAGAAAAAACTGTTGAAAGACATCGTCATAGATATGAATTCAATAATGCTTATCGTAAGCAATATGAAAACGCAGGCATTGTTTTCTCCGGCATTAACCCAGAACTCAATCTCGTAGAAATTATGGAAATCCCATCTAAGCACTTCTTTATGGCAACTCAAGCGCATCCAGAATTTAAATCACGTCCTAACCGCGCACATCCATTATTCTATGGATTCATCGAATCAATTGATAAATTACATCGCTAAAATATAACTTTTGAGAAAAAGCCGGTTAAGGTTTTTTCTCTTTTTTTGGAGGATTTTATGAAATTTGTTCTCGTAACAGCAAAGTGGAAAGATAATATGACAGTTTTTTACCGTAAAATGTGGGTAAGAGAAGATATTTCTTTAGTTAAATTTGGATATCAATTAACCAAGCTTATCAAGGCAAAATTTAGTCATATGTTCTTTTTTAAGACAATGGATGAAAATAAATATTATGTTGATGAACTTTGGCTCAATCAGCAGAAACATGCAGAAGATTATAGTAAATTCAATCTTATTGATGAATTAGATAAATATCAAAAATTAATTTATGAATACGATTCTAATCAAGATTATGAATTTGTTATTGAGATGGATAAAAATCAGACTTTAGAAATTCCTTTGATGACAGATGTTCTTTTATTTGAAGCAGAAGGAGACGGAATATTTGAAGACAATATTCAAGGATTAAGAGATTTTCTTAACGGAAATGTTTCTGAAAAGACTTTATATTCCGCTGGTGAAAAATTATCGAAAAACTATTCTTTTAAAACAATTTTTGATTACGATTATGTCAATTTAATGTTAATTTATGATCTTCCATATTTTTTATCTTGGGAAGATGATGGTCTAAATGATGATATAAGCGACGAAAATGATATTTAATTAATATTTCTAATTTGATAGCTTAATCGAGACCTTAAATTCTTTATTTCTTTTAATCATAAATATATAATAGTTTTGTAACTAAAAGGAGAACTTTTTATGTCAAATAAACCAGTTATTTTATGCATCATGGATGGATATGGTCTGGCTCCAGCTTCTTCTGGAAATGCAATTAGCCAAGCAAAAAAACCACATCTCGATGCAATTTTTAAAGAATATCCATATACCACGATTAAGGCTTCTGGTGAAGCAGTCGGTTTACCTGATGGTCAAATGGGTAATTCAGAAGTCGGTCACCTCAATATCGGTGCTGGCAGAATTGTTTATCAATCATTAACTTTAATTAATAAAGCTGTCAAAGATGGCACATTCTTTAAAAACGAAAAATATTTAGATGCGATGAACCATGCTAAAAAGCATCATTCACATCTTCATATCTTTGGCTTGATGTCTGATGGCGGAGTCCATTCTCACGTCAATCATATCTGCGCGATTATTAAAATGGCAAAGCAACAAGGATTAGATGATGTCTTTGTTCATGCCTTTATGGATGGACGTGACGTCGATCCTCAATCCGGCGTTAAATATCTTGATATGGTCCAAAAAACTATGGATGAAGAAGGAATTGGACATATCGCTTCAATTTCCGGTAGATATTGGGCGATGGACAGAGATAAAAACTTTGATCGTATTGATGTCGCCTACAAGGTAATGGTCGATCATGAAGGTAAGTCTTTCACTGATTACCACGCTTATTTAAAAGAGCAATATGAATATTTGCCGACAATCGGTAAAGAACCTAGTGATGAATTTGTCACACCGGCTTATAACGCAAATGTCGATGGCAGAATTAAAGATGATGATGCAATTGTCTTTATGAATTTCCGTCCAGATAGAGCTATTCAAATTTCTACTTTATTTACCAATCCATATTTCTATGAACATCCAACTCTCAAAGCTGATGGTACTCCAGCATTTAAGCCATACGTTCCTTCACATGTTTTAAAGAACATCTTCTATGTCTGCACGATGAAGTATGCTGATTCAGTTAAAGGTGAAATCGCTTTTGCTTTACCAAAGACTGATAATGTCCTCGGTGAATTCTTAGCAGATCACGGCTATCATCAATTAAGAATTGCTGAAACTGAAAAATACGCTCATGTCACTTTCTTCTTTGATGGAACTAAGAACTATGATGGAGTCGAAAGACCTGAATTAAAGAATTGCCGCCGCGTATTAATTAATTCACCAAAAGTTGCTACATATGATATGAAACCAGAAATGTCAGCTTATGAAGTAACTGATGCATTAATTAATGAATTAAACAAAGGCGATCTCGATGTTGTTATCGTTAACTACGCAAACTGCGATATGGTTGGTCACACAGCAGTCATACCAGCAGCAATCAAAGCTGTTGAAACTGTTGATGAATGTGTTGGCAGAGTCTTTGATTGGACACAGAAACACGGCGGAGTGATGATTATTATCGCTGATCACGGTAATGCTGAAAAAGAACTTGATGAACATGGTAATCCATTTACCGCACATACAACAAACGTTGTTCCTTGCTGCATCACTAAGAAAGGTCTCACCTTAAGAGAAGATGGTAAATTAAGCAATATCGCTCCGACAATTATTGAATTATTAGGCGATAAGGCACCAAAAGAAATGGATGAGCCTTCAATGATTATTAATAAGTAATAATCTAGATAAGTTGATATTTTAAGACCAAAGTCAATGGGCTTTGGTCTTTTTCTTCATAAATTATAATATTTCTTTGATATTATGGCTTATTCGGTTAACATGGTGATTACTTAGGAGGAATTTATGAAATTAGAAGAAATGAAATATCAACGCGTTAACATTGATAAGTTGACAAAAAAAGTTAATGCTTTATTAGATGAATTTAATAATGCTGAATCTTTTGAAACACAAGATAAAGTTTTTAATAAATTAAATAAGGTATTTGATGATGCGGCATCGGATTATACTTTGATTTCTATTCACTATACTTGTGATACGAATAACAAAAAATATGTTGCCGATCAAGAAGATGCTTCCACGACCGAACCACTTCTTTCTGATCTCGCTCAAAAGATGAATAAAGCCTTAATCGCTTCAAAGTTTAAAGATCAATATATTGAAAAATATGGTGAACACCTCTTTAAAATGATTGAAGCATCATTGAAATCTTTTTCACCAGAAGTGATTGATGAACTACAAAAAATTAATTTACTTGTTAATAAATATGATGCTTTAATCGCTTCAGCAAAGATTGAATTTAATGGTGAAACATATAATTTGTCGCAAATGGCTAAGTTTGCTCAATCTCTTGATAGAAATGTGAGAAGAGAAGCCGCGCTTAAAGCTGCAAAATTTTTTGAAGATAACGATCAAGAACTCGGTGACATTTATGATCAGCTCGTTAAATTAAGAACGCAGATGGCCAAAAAACTCGGCTTTAATAATTATGTTGAACTCGGGTATTTACGCCTAGGAAGAACTGATTATAACGCTCAAGACATCGCGTTATACCGCGATGAAATTTATAAACACATCGTCCCAATTACTAATAAATATTTCTTAGAGCAAAAAGAAAGAATCGGTGTTGAGAATCCTCAGTATTACGATTTTAATATTGAATTTAAAAACGGAAATCCTGCACCTAAAGGAGACGTGCACACATTAGTTAATAAAGCTCAAGAAATGTATCATCAGCTTTCTAAAACTACCGATGAATTCTTTGCTTTTTTAAGAGAAAACCATTTAATGGATTTAGAAGCGAGAAAAGGTAAAGTTGGTGGAGGATATATGACATTTATTCCTCGTTATAAATCACCTTTTATCTTTGCTAATTTCAATGGAACATTAAGTGACGTTAATACATTAACTCATGAATTTGGCCATGCCTTACAGGGCTATCTCACCAGAAATTTCAAAATCAGCGATTATCGCTCACCGACATTAGAAGCCTGTGAAATCCATTCAACTAGTATGGAATTATTTACATACCCATGGATGGACTTGTTCTTTGGAGAAGATGTTGAAAAATATCGTTATCAAAATTTAAAGGACGAACTCTGCTTTATTCCTTACGGCACAGTTATTGATGAATTCCAGCATTTTGTTTATGAGCATCCCGAGATTTCTCATGAAGAGAGATGTCAAGCTTATAAGAGGATTGAAGAAAAATATTTACCGCATAAAAAATATGATGACTGCGAGATTTATAGCCGTGGCCGTTTCTGGTTAAAACAAGGCCATGTCTTCTCAACCCCATTTTATTATATCGATTATACTTTAGCTCATCTCTGCGCCTTCCAGTTCTTCACCCTCGATTTAAAAAATCATGAAAAAGCTTGGAATAAATATTTAAGATTTTCCAAGATGGGAGGCAAATACGGCTTTAGAGAATTGCTTGCTAAAGCTCATTTACTAAATCCTCTTGATCAAGGAAATATCAAAAAAATTATTAAACCGATTGAAAATTATTTAGATGAATTTAAGTTACCTAATGAATAATTATGAGGCATCGAAAAGATGCCTTTTTATATTAAAATGTGACCTAATGAATTTATTTTAATTTAGGCAATGATATTTTTATAAATATATATTGTTCAATATATGAGACGAATAGATGGGTTACCATTCCAAATCCAAACATTAATATTATTAGATCTAAACTCATAGAAATAATTGAAAATGATGTCAATAAATAAAATATCCCATAATAAATAAAATTTATTATTAAGGAATTACATAGATTATATACGGTTTTCCCGTATCCTATGAATATATTATCAGGTATAACACATAGTGAATAGGCTATATAAAATGGAACAAGTTTCAAAAGAATATTATTTATTTCTAGAAAGTTTTCTAGTTTTTCAATTTTAGCTAAATAGAAATTCCAAGTTGGCATGGTTGCTAACCAGATTATTGAAGTAATAATCACGATGAAATAATAATTTGACTGCATAAGCGATTTGTATGGCTTTTTGCAATCGCTACGAATGATTTCTGTAAGAGCAGTAATTGGTATTAATAGCCAGCCATAAATGAAATTATTAGCTAACCAATATGAGCCCTGATTTGCAACCATATTCACCATTTTTACAACCATTAACATATAGATAAAGTTATCTACAAATGATTGTAATCCAGAAAACATACCAATTTTTAAAAACATTTTAAAAACGGGAAGATCAGATTTGTTTAATAATGATGGCTTAATAAATTTATTAAGAATTAGTATTATCAAAGTTGATAATGATAAAAGTGAATTAACAAAAATATTAGAATATGCAACACCTAAAGCTCCAATATTTGGAATGATTATAAAATCAGAAATAATAAGTAAAACGCATTTAATTACTAAAAATAAGTAGACATAAATATTTTTGCTTAAAACGACAAAAACAACCATCGCTAGGGAAGAAATAATTTCGATTGCAAAACTAATAGTTTCTAATCTAAGGTATTGAGTTGTCAATTCTACATTATCTTTAACCATTATTGATATTAGATATTGCCCATAAAAACAACAAATAATTTGAAAAATAAAATATATGATAAATGCAATAATACCAGTTTTGAAAATTACTGATGAGAAATTCTCTTTTTCTGTTACATATATTTTGTTAAAAACTGAATAAAGAGGAATAACTAGAAAGGCTTTTAATGTTTCACTTATTAAATCATACCATTCCATTTGACCGAGAATGTTTATGATAGATGTATCGGAATTTAAAGAAATTAATGCCGTTCTAATGGCTTGATAGATGGCTGGTACCAATGCTAAAAGACATAATGAAATAAAAAGTTTCCAGTTAAAGTATTTTAAATTATTTAACCATATTTTAATTGTTGTCATAAATACCCCAAACTCATCTTATTTATTATATGACAAGTCAATCTTTTTGTTAAAAATTTGTTGCCATGTTTAAAAACAACTTTTTAAACAAACAGTAAGATATCTGCTAAAATATTAATAAAGGTGGTTTATATGAAAAAATTAAATGTTATTGTTAGAGATAAAAATACTCTTGTTTTAGAAGAAAATGGAGAAAAAGGTGATTATATTGATTTATCTACGCTTAATAATGTCGATTTTAGTCAAATCGAAGAGATTATTGAACAAGGTAAAGATATAACATATCAAAAAAAGATAAGTGAAGCCTTAACTAGTTTAGAAAATCAAAAAGATTTAGAAATTGCAAAATTGAAATCGGATAATGAAAATGCTCTTAAGTTACTCAAATCTGATTTGGAAACAGCTCATAGCGAAAAAATCCATCAATTGACCGATGATAAGACTAGACAGATAAATGAATTAAAAGAAAAAATAAGTATTTCTGAAAAGACGTATAATGCTAATCTTGAAAGTGAAAAGCAAAAGCTTATTAACGAATATCAAAATAAGTTAAACGCTCAACAAATGGAATTTGCCAATAGAATCAATATGCTAAATAGCAAGATTCAATTATTAGAATCAACGGCTGATAAAAATTTAGAAAATGAAAAAATGAAAATCAGCAAGGAATATGAAGATAAGATTAATCAGCTTAATTTAGCATTGCAGGCTAAAGAGATAGACTTTAATAAAAAAGTTGATGAAATAAAAATTGCTAACGATAAAGTCTTACAAGAAAAAACCGAACAGATAAAAGAAGCCGAAGATAAATATAATACTTTGGCAAGAAGAAAATCGGAATTCAACGTAAAGCAAATCGGTGAAGATCTTGAATCTTGGTGCAATAATGAAATGGTTTCTTATATGCAAAACGGGTTTACTAATTGCCGTTGGAATAAGGATAATGAAGTAGTAAAAAACGAAGATGAATATAAAGGTAGTAAAGCGGATTTTATCTTTAAAATCTATGCTTCTGATCAATGTCTTGATGATGAATTATTAACTTCGGTTTGCCTAGATATGAAGGACGAAGATCCTAATTCAAAAAATAAAAAGAAAAACAGCGATTACTATAAAGATTTAGATAAAAATAGGACTAAAAAGAATTGTAAATATGCGGTTTTAGTTAGTAACCTTGAATTAGATAAACCAAATGATTTACCGATTATGAAGGTTCGAGAATACGAAGATATGTATGTAGTGAGACCATCATACATGGTGACTTTCCTTAACATGGTCGTTTCATTAACTAATAAATTCAAAAATCTTCTTTTGAGTGATATTAAAGCGAGGGAAGAACTTAAATCTCAAGAAGAATTAATGGAAGAATTTGCTAGATTAAAAGAAACTTATCTCGATAAACCATTAGAATCATTAAGAAAGAATATTGATGATTTATCTTCTAGTAATGAAAGTATTATTAAATCTGCTAGAAAGATTGAAGATATTATCGAGAAAATTAAGAAAAGCTATCTTGAAAGTATTGATGCAAAGATTTCAAAGTTTGACATTAGTATTAATAAAGCGTATAGGAAAGCTGATAAGTAAAAAAATATCCCAAATATGGGATATTTTCTTTTGCTAGATAGAAAAATTATAGCAGTATACCATAGGATATTTTGAGGTATTCCACATATAAGGAAAAATCACTAAACTAACTTTTGTTTCTTCTAAAGCGTATTCGTAAAGAGGACAATAATCAACGTTGCTGTCTGTTAATTGCCGGCAGTTTTCATTATCTATCATAATGCTTTTAGCTGACTTAGCATTTTCAATAGAAGAAAATGGAGAATCATAATAAGTGTCAGTTAAAACTAGATTACCTTTTCCATCTTTTAAATAGTAGTTTATATATCCTTTAACTAATTTTGGTGTTTCAAAAACATTAGTGTATTCTGGATATTTTTCTTCTTCGTCAACTTGATAAGTGTATTTATAAAAATCTGATGCTTTCAATGAAGATGAATCATTATAATTAAAAGCTATTTCTTCGGAGATAGGCTCGCTATAAACGTATTCTAAACTTGGACGATAATTATAGACGCTTAAAGCACCGACTAAGATATAAGATGATCCTTTTGTAAAATTATTCGTCACCTTATCATTGCCGTGAACGTTGATAATATATTGCCCGTTTCCAAAATAAAGATTAGTGCTATTGATATCTTTAGCTAGGCAGGTAACTTTAGTTTTTATAACAGATGAATATGCTACTCCTTTGCAATTAAGAGACAAATTGTTTAAATGGTCGTAGATGTCAGAAAGAGACAATTCCTCTGCTAATGATAAATAGTCTGTTGAAATTATATCGTCACCGATATATTCTATTTCACCATCTGAAATAATTTCTGGCTCGGTTTTATTATAAAGACCTATGACACCTTTAACGTGATATGTTTGACGTTCTGTGATATATTTTTTTAAATCTTTATATTCATTATCAGTGATTTTTACATAGATATAGTCTTCTCCGTCGCTCATTAAGGCTTTATAACGGCTTCCATATCCTTGCTTAGTGGTAATTGCATCAAGAACAGCAATTAACTGCAAATCTATTTCAACTTCTTCTGTTGATTCATAGACTCCGACTTCATTAACGGATGAAAGATAATTTGCTGCTTTGCTTTTAATATCTTTCACTGAAATTTTTTCAGCAGCTGAGTTACTTGACGAAGAACTCTGCTCGGAAGAGTTGTTACTTGATGTGATACTACTTGAAGAGCTTGTTGTTTGCACAGCAGTGAATTGTGAACTAGATGTGGATAAAGAAACCGAAGTGCTTGAGATGATATTTGCTCCTTGGCAAGCGGTTAATCCCGTTAAAAAAATCAGGCCTGATAAGATAAAATTTTTCCTTTTCATAAACTATTCCTATACATATTTTGATGAACATTTTTATTATATGCATAGTTAATTTAATAGTCAGTAAAAATCTCTTATTAGACCTGAAATATTATTAGATTTTTAAATTACTTAAGGATGTCTTAATAAAGTGCGCTGTTGAGTTCGTTAGAATCTTCTTCTTTATCTTCTTTCTTTAACTCAGATACTCCTGCTTCAGTTGTGATAAACAAAGCAGAAATTGAGGAAGCATTTAACAAAGCACTTCTTGTAACCTTAGTTGGATCGACGATTCCGGCATCAAACATATTTACCCAAGTGCCGTTTTTAGCATCAAAGCCATAGCCTTCTTTTTGACGGTGTTGTTTTTCGACAATGCTATCTCCGTTATATCCAGCATTTTCAGCAATTTGATAAAGAGGTGCAGATAATGATTCAATGACGGTATTGATACCTCTTTGAATATCTTGATTAGAATCTTTTAATTTGTTTTTAAGTTCTTTTTGAGCATTCATCAAAGCGGCTCCTCCGCCGACAACAATACCTTCAGCAACTGCTGCTCTTGTCGCGTTAAGAGCATCTTCAATTCTTAATTTCTTTTCTTTGAGTTCAGATTCAGTTGTTGCACCGACTTTGATAACAGCAACTCCGCCAGAAAGTTTTGCAGCTCTTTCAAGATATTTCTTCTTGTCGTATTCGCTCTTAGAATTTTCTGCTTGAGCTTTTAATTCATTGATTCTCTTTTCAATATCTTCAGATTGACCATTGCCGTCGATAATCGTTGTGCTGTCTTTGGTGATGGTAATCTTTTTAGCCATACCTAAATCATCGATAGTTAAATCTTTTAATTCCATATTCAAATCTTTGGAATAGAATTTAGCTCCGGTTAAGATAGCGATATCTTCAAGAATGTTCTTTTGAGTATCACCGAATTCTGGGGCCTTTGTAGCTACGACATTAAAAGTACCTCTTAACTTATTAACAATTAAAGTAGATGTAACATCATTGTCGATATCATCAGCAATAATTAATAATGGTTTATGAGATTCAACTACCGATTGAAGCATCGGTAAGAGATCTTGGATGTTGTTAACTTTTTGGTCAGTTACCATGACATAAGCGTCTTCAAGATCAGCGACCATTTTATCCCTATCAGTTACCATATATGGTGAAACATAACCTTTGTTATATTGTAAGCCTTTGACAACTTCTAATTCGGTATCAAAACCCTTAGATTCATCAACAGTGATAACTCCGTCTTTGCCGACTAAGGCCATCGCCTTAGCAATTTCTTCACCAATTTCTGGATTAGATGAAGAAATCGTCGCGACGGAAGCGATATCTTTATTGGTTTCAATAAGTTTTGTGTGGGCGAGTAAATAATCGCTGACAGCTTTACCGGCTTTTTCGATACCTTCACGTAAGAAAACAGGGTTAGAGCCTTTATTAACATAGTCTAAGCCCTTGTGAATCATCGCTTGAGCTAAAACTGTTGCTGTTGTTGTTCCATCACCTGCGACATCATTAGTCTTATTAGCAGCTACTTCATAAACGAGTTTGGCACCCATATTCATAAAGTTATCTTCAAGTTCAATTTCTTTTGCAATTGTAACACCGTCATTGGTGATTAACGGTGAAGAATATGTTCCCTTATCAAGAACGACATTTCTGCCTTTAGGGCCTAAAGTAATTTTGACGGTATTAGCTAAAATATCTACGCCTTGAGCCATTCTAGTTCTAGCGTCTTTACCATATCTAACAATTTTTGCCATAAGCAAATTTCCTCCTATTCAATAACTGCGAGAATATCTTCATCCTTTATTAATAGATACTCTTCGTCACCATCTTTAAAAGAGGTGGTAGAATACTCTTTATAGATGACTTTTGCTCCTTCTTTTAGCAATTCTGAGGTGACTTTTTCACCTTTAGCAATTAAGGTAGCAGAGTTAGAATCATCCTTTTTATTCTTAGTGAGAACAATTGATCCATACATCTTGTCTTCAACTTTTTCCTTATGTAATAAGCAATAATTATTTAATGGTTTTATCATTATTTCTTGCCTCCTACATGATATTGTAGTCCAATTTTTAGCACTATCAATATCTGAGTGCTAACTTTTTTATGGGAATTAAAACAGGGTATCATAAATAAAATCCATGCTTATAAACTATATGCAGCAATTGTTTTATGTTATAATAACAATAATGAAAAACGAATTAATTTTTAACGAAGAAAGCCTAGATAATCTTCATCAAGAAGCAATCGCTTTGTTTGCTGAAAAGAAAAAAATTAATTTTAAGGATGACTTCGCCCGTAGCCAATTTAATAAAATTCTTTATTCTAAAACTAATGAAAATAAAATTTATGGCGAACTAGGATACTATGATCAAAGCCATAAATATTTTTCTGATTTATCAAAGGTTACGAATATAAAAAAGAAAAAGGTCAAAGGAAATCATTTTGAATATCTATTTGAAAATAATATTCTCAAATTTTTAATACGTTATAGTAAGGACAATCATCCTTTCTATCACGAATTTAGAAGGCTCGATGGGGAATTTATTTATGTTTTTGACTATGAAAATAATTCGTTAAGATATTTTACGCATTTTCAAAGAAATAAAGAATATTGGATTTATGATCAAATTAGCGATAACGGACTAACATTAGAACGATATATCATTTTCCCGAATGATAATAAAATGATTGAAGTGTTTATTAATTTATTCCTTTATCAAGTGGTTTCGTATGCCCGTAATAAAAAAGGCGAATTTGTTCAAGATGGAGTTCAACTTTTCCATATGTACCGTAAAAAAGACGATATTGTTAGAGAAAATAAACAATTGAATCCTTTTCCTTTTAATGATAAATTTATTGAAGCGATGACTAAACAATATGAAATAAAATAATTCACATTATTTTTGAATTGATTTTTATCAATACAGCGACATAAAATGATTAATCTATTACTTTTTCCAACTAGTTATTATATATCATGGTATATAATAAAAAGTTTTGGTGGTGTAAATGAAGGTAAAAACAGCTTTTACAATCTTTATTATATTTGTTGTTATGTTTTTATCTGGCTGTAATTATTCGTATAATTATTTTTCTAAATATACTGTGGTATTTAAAGAAAATCCAAATATTACAATCTCAAAGTACGTATATGAAGTCGATTATAATTCGGATTTATCGATTTCTATTTCTATTCCGGTAAATTTAGCAATCACAGATATTAGTTATGATAATTATTCATTGTCTTTAGCCTCAAGTAATGAATCTAAAAATTTCTATTATTTAACTCTTTACGCGGTAATTTATCCATCGCTTATTACATTTACTGTCGAAGAGGCATCAACGATTACTTATATCGGTGAAGAAGATCAAGATGCTATTACTCAAGTAACATCAAATAATCATTTAGCAAGCAATACCTTATCTTGGCAAAATCATTTTTCTAAAGATGGATATGTTGCAGTTGGCTGGAATACTTTACCAAATAATCAAGGTGAACATATTGGATTTGGAAACAGAATTTTTCATGATGGAAATTAAGTTCTTTCAAATCTAAATTAAGTCCACTTCTTGTTAAGACTATTACCAAAGCTAATTGCCTAAGAAGCGGTGAGATTGTTAAAATTTCCGGATCAATAATGTTTAATACAGTCGGTCCAAGTAATATTCCTAATAAAATCATTCCGACAAAACCTGGAATATGGATTTTGTCGAGAAGTAATCCGATTAGAATCCTCCTAGCAGAATCATTCCTAATGAAAGATAAACCATAATATTCTCCCTTTCTCTGCTTTGGAAGAAAAAAAGCTGATAAATTTCTACAACAAAGCAGTTGTAGAAGTCATCAGCTTAATAAGCGGTTTAGATATAATCTTGGGAGACCTCATTCCCATTAATGTTTATAATCTTATTTGTTTTGTTATTTAAGAATTATCATAAAAAAGAGAATTCTTTTTTAGAATTCTCCCTTATCGATTTTAATTTATTTATTACTTTTTAGAAGAACCTTCAACAGCTTCAGTCTTGCTCTTTAAATCTTCTTTTAAGTTCCAAGAAGCAAATTCGTTGTCGTGAGGCATAATGACATCCCATTCATCGAGAAGGTTGATTTTCATCTTAGCGTTCTCAGTGCTAACTTCAAGGATGTGACCACCTTTGGTGTGGTTCTTGTCTAAGAAGTGAATGTGCCATCCAGGTAAGTTCATACCTTCGACATAGTCAGGTGAGTAAATACCGATGACATAGCCTTCTTCGTTATGATATTCATACTCTCTTTGGTCTTTAGCAACTTTATATAATGGTTCATAAGGTTGTTCTTGTTTGAAGCAGCTTCTTACGCGAACATTGAATGTACCTTCAATCTTGACCATGTAGAAGTAGTTTTTACCATTTTTAGTATATTCATTCATTTTTTCTTTGAATTCAGCAATGGATGAGAAGCTGATGTCGTGAGCTTTGACGCTTTCATCAAATTTAGCAACTGTAGCAAATGGTAATGAATCACTATCTTTCATAACGACGACTTCACCAGTAGCTAAGCCATCATAAGCGACTCCGTTAAGGAAGATAGCTTCTCCATTAAGTCCATCATAAGTACCGATACCGGTATCTGCAACTTTGAGAAGATCTTTGACTTTGCAAGAACCTTTGTAGTCACCTAACATTAAGGCGTTTAAAGTTGAGACTTGATATAATTTATTGGTTTTCATAAAAATATTTTCTCCTAAAGATTTAATATCTTATTTCTTAATTTCAGCAATTTTATTGCTGTGATTGCTATGGTGACTACCTCTATAGTTACCGTTTTCATCATACATTTGAACTAATAATTCTGGATGTTCTGCTGAGAAAACTCTAACAGCATCATCGTGATGGTGTTTGAAGTAATAGTTCATATTCCATCTGACGAGGAATGGATCAAGAATATTAGTGATTAACAACACGAATGCAAGAATAGCAACAGATGTTGAAATTAAGTCTGAACCTAAAACTGTTTGTCCGTTTCCAGTGAAAGTATAAGAAGCAAATAAGCTAGGAATACTTAATGCGACACCGGCAAGTGATGAAGATCCGACTGAAGCATAGCCAGGTCTCTTTAAGATAAAGCGGTCGACAATAAATGGGATAATTAAAGTTACAGCCCAGAAGATAACTGTTACGACGATAGCACCTAATAATACTTCTCCTTGGAAAGCTTTAACTAAGTCGATTGTTGAACCGAATTGGAATCCTAAGAACGGTAAGATAATAGTATTTCCGCCTTTGAATACTTCTCTAATCTTTGGATCGAGATTACCTAAGACGAAACCAAGAATAAATGGTAATAATAATGAGATAATTTGCATTATTTTTGATAAAGTATCGCCTTCACCTTGTCCAAATGAACTAATGAAGATAAATGGTAATAATGGCATTGATAAGATCAACATAATTGGGAATGTAGCTCTATCGCTGTTATCACCATAAGGTTGAATGATACCCATATATAATGCTGCGTTAGCGCTGGTTAAGACTGCAGCAAAGACTAACCAGTTGACACCTAAGAAGCCCTCAGGTCCGGCGACGAAATAGACAACAGCACAGATAATGTATGCTGGAACTAATCTAGCTAAGATAATCCAAATGCCTCTTTTTCCGACTTCGATGAAGTCATGTGGCTTAATCATTGTACCTGTGCAGAACAACATTAAACCGATGATTAACATTTGTCCGGTTGAACCAAACAAATCTTTCATAGGATTTCCTAAATATTCCCATAAGGTTTCACCAAGTCCGCAGTTGATGCAGATAGTGGAGATGATCGCGCTGATTACAAGTGGAACGAACATTGTACCAGCAGGAATCTTATTTAGGAATTTCCAAATTCCCACACCGTGGAATTTTTTCTTTTCTGTGTTTTCCATAAAATTTCCTTCTCTTTAAATGGGTAAGCTTTTCGCTTGCACATATATAATTATTTCCTTTCCAGAGAAAAAAATAAGTTTGACGAAACCAAAAATAATTATATAATTTGTGCTGGGAGAACAAACAAATGGTAGACTATCAAAAAATTATTAATATAATTAATAACAGCAAATCAAATGATGAAGTTGTCGAAGCTTTATACCTTTACATAAACAATCCCATTGTAGTTACTGATAATAACTATCATCTTATTTCATTTTTTCCTAAATCTAAAACCATTGATGAACTATTTAATTATTCGGCTTTAAATGGTTATTGGCCGTTAGAAGTTGTTTCAAAAGTCAATGAAACATTAGATAAAAATAAACCATATCAAATTATTACGATAAACAATCATCGCCGCTTAATATTTAATATCCGTTTTAATAATATTCATTTAGGATACTGCGTTATCCTTGAACAGGATAATAGCCTCGATACTATTGATTTAAACTCTAGTCAAATCATTGTTGATTTTATGGCTCGAGAACTCTATACAATTAAGCCGCATGAAATTTCTTTAAGTCAATCGCAATTTGTTTTAGATTGCTTAGACGGAGTCTATCTCAACAGGAAGGTTTTTCTTGATCGCGCGGCTTCTTCTAAAATGAATCTTGAGACGCAATACCGGTTAGTCTTAATTAGTTTAAAAGAATATAAATATAAATCATATGGTGACTTAGATTTTGCTTTGAATGAAATTTTTCAAAACTACATAAAAAACATTAGAGAAGATTCATTAATTGTTCTTTTTCCAAACGGATATAATGCTTCTGATGATGAACTTCAACACATGTTCTTCAAATATCGCTTAAGAGGTGTTATCAGCAGTCCTATTTCCGACCTTTATTATTTAAATGATGACTATGATGTTTTAAATAATCTGCTTAACTACTTGATGAAATTAAAAAATGACTATGCTCTATATCGCGAAAATGATTATAAGCATATGTTGGTTTTTATCGAAAATAAAAAATCGCAGATATTAATGCATTGTATCCGTGATGAAATTAGATTATTAAATGAGTATGATACGCAAAATAATACGGAGCTCTGTGAAACTTTATATAATTATCTTTTAAATAATAAAAGCCTTTCACAGGCATCAAAGGTCATGTATTTGCATAAAAATACTATCACTTATCGCCTTGATAAGATTAAAGAAATCATTTCTGATGATTTAAATGATTATCAAAAAAATTATGCTTATATAAATTCTTTAATAATTTTAAAGTATTTAAATTTAAAAGATTAATAATTATTGATTCTTTAAATTTTTTTTGAGCTGTTTAACCAATTCATGATGAAGCTTTTTATTAAATTTTTGAATTTCTTTTGGCATAGATTTATCGATGATTTTAGCGTTTTTTATTATCTTATAATCAATGATATCAATATTTTTAAAGTCTCGGCTTTGATAGAAATTTAATAAAAGCGCGAAATCTAAACAGCGATAGGCCATTTTACCTTCATCGCGTCTTAAACGGTTTATTCTAGCTTCGCGGCAATTTGTCCAGTCGCTGGTCCCATCATCTAGATAAAGATAAGGGTCTTCATTTTTAACATCACCATAAAAAATTAAAGTCCAAGAACGGTTAACTGTCGCTTCGTCGCGGTTTAAATAAATTTTTTGAGCAAAATCATATGGTATAGTATATTCATTTAAGGAAGCTAAACCATAGGCTAATGATTGTCTTTGATAAATATTTTTTTCGCGTTCATAGAAGGTGATAAGTTTGTCGACATACGAGGTATTTTTCTTATTTAACCTCGTTAAATAATAGATGATTTGCCCTTTTAAAGCATATTCTTTTCTTCCAGAGATGTTTTCATCTAATTGGATAGCTGAATAAGCAGATAAGAGATTTTGGCTAATCTTATTTTGCTTATTTTCAGGCAAAGCTTCATAGAAATCTTTCACATAATTATTAACATCATTAAAATGCAAATCGCTTAGTAAAGCAATAATCTCTTCTTTACCTTGTTCCATTGAAAGCAGTAATTCTTTAGCAATTTTAGACAACTCACTTTTTTCTAGATTTTGTTCGTATTCAATTCGGCTATGTTTGTTAATAATTTTTTCTTTGATTTCAGATTGAAAAAGAAAACTATCTTCTAAATCTTTTAAAATTTGCTTAACTGCAGCATCAGAGTCATCAATATTCTTCACAAGCGGCGACAGCTGGATATTTGATAAAAGAAATTTAAATTCATCATTTAAAGTAAATTTTTCCAAGGTTACTCCAATGATTAATTTATGATAATTTATCGCTCTTTCTAGTTCTTTATTTATCCATTGCGAAGAACAGATATCCTTAGTCATGATAAGCAAAAGGCAGTAACAGTTCCGTATTGCCTTTTCAATAATATTCGCGTAATAAGAACCGATTGGAATATCATTTGGAGCAATCCAAACATCGTAATTATGTCTTTCTAAAAGCTCTTTAAAAGCGAAGGCTTCTTTTTCATTAATTGAGCGATAGCTGATAAAAATATATTTTTCCATGATTCATCACCCCCTTACATTTAAATCTCTTTTAATCCGGCCTTATTAAGATAATTTGCTAATTCTTTTTTATGATGGCCGAGAATAATAATTTCGTGGTTACCTAATGGTGATAGAAGCAGCTTTTCTAAATTAGGAAAAGTGCAGACGATTTGGGTCCGACAGAGATTTTTTTCATATTGATTATTTAAGAGTTTACCTTCTTCAATAAAATATTCATTTAATGCAGAGTTAATTCTTAATATGGTTATATCACCTGTTTTTACTTCTCCATGAATCCCGACTCCAATATTTGATTCAAAATGCGAATTTAAAGAAAAAGATGAACAAAGCGATAACGGAATTGTGCAATGCGTTAGTAAAATGGTATTATTTTTAACATCGATTCTTGCAGGGTTAGCTTGGAAAGATGTCTTGGAAAGCAATTTCTTAACTAGAAACATTGTAATAAGAGAAGGGATATCACCTTCGCAAGATGCGATTATTCCTTGATCGTTAAATTTTGATAAAGCTAGACATGCTGTAGTTTTTAAAGATGATAATAAGTCAAAACATCTAATAGTAAAACCATCAAGATGATATTTTGTTATTATTTGATTTAATGCAATATAAAGTTTTTCAGCTTTGGTAATTTCTTCTTTTGGATAACTATCTTTGGTAAAAACATCATCTTCTATTTTTTGATAAAAATCGCTATAGGCCTTCTCAACTTCAAGCAAAGAAATATGGATGAGTTTGATTTGAAATTTGTCTAGAAGAACATCTTCATCAACATTTGAAGAAATAAGCCAATCAGAAGGTTTTCCTAAGACTCCGAGAGAATATTTTGGAGTTACAGAGCTTTCTTTTCTAGCTAGATGCTGAATTCTTGAAATTAAATAATCATTGTCTCCATGGAGAACTTCACCTTTAAGATGATGATTCTTTAAAAAGGCGAGAATTTCAAGCGATGCGGCTAGCGAATTGCTTGTCCCATAGGTTAATAAATAATAAGGCTCCTTAAATTTGCCAAAATTCTCTAAGAAAAGATTTTCGCTGCCTCCGGATTGAACCAAAATTAGAGTTAAATCGCTGCCATCATAGATTTTGTCAATATCGTTTTCAATAGAAATATGGATAGAGTCAGTATTTAAATGATTTAATAATTCACTAGTGGAATTATCTAATACTTTTTGATCGTGTAATGGTGATTTAATCGGATAAACTTTAACCTTCATATATTCCCTCGCTTTTCTTATTTTAATTTTAAACTATTTTGCTTTTCTAAGCAGTATTTATAAAAAGAAAGCAGGACATTAAAGAGTCCTGCTTGAGTTACATTTAATTTCAAAATTTAATTCTTTTAAAAGATTATCGTTATCATAAATAGAGATTTTGCCTTGTCCAGAATGATGGTTAGACGCGACATAAATAACGTTGCTGCCTCCTAATAAAGCAAAGTTTTTCGGCGACAATAAACGAATGTCACCCTCTGCTTTTACTGTTAACGCGCGGTTTATATATGGAAGAGGATTATTATTTTCATCAACGGCTCTGACTCTAATTGTCGCGACATCATAAGTATCGCCTTCATCTAATGTTAATGTGTCATAGATAAATTGATAATAAACTCTGTTTGTTGGAGCTTTGATAACCTCAATGACTTTCTTGTCATTTTTATATCCTTCAAATTTCCAAACTGTAACTTTTTCTCCCCAAGACTGAATATATTTTCCGTATAAAGCTGTCCCGGATTTTAAGGTAAATTTACCGCTTAACAATAAAAGACCTATTTTAAGCTTATATTTTAAAGGTAATCCAGCTTGTCCGTATTTGCTAATCGCTAATAAACATTCTTTCACATTATCAGATGTTCTTCTGTTCATTTTCTCTTCACTAATTAGTAAATCTCCGATTAAATCATCGATTTTAATAGGTGGATGTTTAAGAGACGATTTCTTATCTGGATAAAAAGATTTTACAAATTTATCGTTCTTATATAGTTTAATGTAATCGCAGTTAGTAAATGCATAGATACTAGAAATATTGCCGGCTGGGTATTCGCCGATATTCATCGATGAAGAGATTATAAGCGTTGGCTCTTCGCCTTGGCTTTGATAAACCGCGGCAGCAAGCTTTGGATTTCTAAATATATCCATGACTCCGTGATAGCAGATTCTGTCGCCGGCTCCAAAATCTTTATGGGTATTATAATCGGCAAAGCACCAGCCGAAAGATCCTCCAATATCATCATATTTCATAACATCGTTAAGTACTTTAGCATGTCTTAAGGCTTGTTCTTCGCGGTGATGTTCATCATCAAAAGATTTAGTTGGGAACATGTGACCGTTATATTCAGTTACGATATATGGCTTTTTCATGTCCAAAGTAACTTTTTTCTTTTTTTCAACACCTTCGTTATGTCCGTTATGGATAAAATCGTTATAGGTATAGACATCTTCAAAAAGATGCGATTTTTTAAAGTTTCTAACACCTCCGGTGAGACGCGTTTTATCTAATTTATGCGCAAGAGCGTTGCTTCTTTTATAGAAAGAATCATCATCAGGTGATTCATTAATTCTTACTCCCCACATGAAAATAGATGGATGATTATAGTATTGCTTAATCATTTCCTCTTCGTTTGTTAAAGCTTGATTAATCCATTTTTCATCTCCGATATGCTGCCAGCCAGGAAATTCCATAAAAACCATTAAGCCTATCTCATCACATTTATCGATAAAATGCTGATCTTGAGGATAATGTGAAGTTCTAATTGCGTTGACTTTTAATTCGTTTTTCAAAATTAGTGCATCGTTTTCTTGACCTCTTTTAGGCATACTATAGCCAACATATGGATAAGATTGATGACGGTTTAATCCTCTTATTTTAATTCTCTTTCCGTTAAGATAAATTCCGTCATTTTTTCCTTCAATGCTTCTAAAGCCGACTTTTCCTTCATAAGTATCAATAATGTTACCATGCTCTTTTAAAGTAAGAATTACTTTATAGATGTTAGGATGCTGATTATCCCAGAGCAGAGCCTTTTTAACATTAAAATCTAAATTATCTTGATAAGGTCTTTCTTCGTTAAAAATGCTTTGCTTGTCTTTATCTAAAATTTCGACTAATAAAGAATAATTATTATTTTCTTTTGATAAAGATGAAGTGAGATGGAGAGTTTTGTTTTGATCGCCTGATAAAAACACTTCATCAAAATGAACTTGATTAACAATATCGAGATAGACTTCGCGGTATAAGCCTCCATAAGTTAAATAATCGATAACATTACCAAATGGAGGAATATTTAAGTCTTCTTTTGAATTGAGTTTAACAGTTAAGATATTTTCTTTATCAAAATAGATATATTCGCTGATATCGACTTTAAAGCCGGTATAACCGCAGCTATGGGTCATGACTTCGTGGCCGTTAATATAAACAGTTGCTTGATGAGCAGCACCTAGAAAAGTAAGAATAAACGATTTATTTTGATCTTTTGCATCTATTTTAAATGTTTTGACATATCCAGAAATTAATTGATAGTCGTTTTCTGAAAAGTAATTAACGTCAGTAACTATAACTGAATGAGGTAAATCAATTTTTTCTAAAGTTGATAAAAGTTCTTTATTAGGATTTAATAATGCATCGGAAAATTTGTTAGCGTAATACCAACCATTACATAAAGAAAAGCGCATAGAAACCTCCTCTTAACGTTTAAGCTTTAATGTTTGAAGCTTACTAGCATCTTCATATTTGATTATGACATTTTTCTTTGCGACTTCGACATTTTTTAAGTTTTTATAATTAAGATTAGTTACTTGATTATAGAAATTTAAAATATCTACTGAATATGTAGCGAAATTATCTGAGGCAAAAATAACTCCTCCGCAGAGACAGTTTATGATGGCTAGTTCTTTCTTCTGCTTTAAAGAAAGCGATGTGTTTTTATCTCTAAGAATAAAGACATCGGTATCGTTGATAAACGCTCTAGTGTTTAACTGCCTTCTAAAAATTGAATTGAGCATTGTATGTTTTGTCGATGGTCTTTCTAAATGCATTAGACGCATAAAAAGTTTATCGTCATAATCTAAAGATATATCTGGTCCAATTCGGCAATAATCAACTTTTCCAAAGGCGCTAGCTAAAGGAACGCCGCAGCCGAGAATTATTTTATCTTTCAAAATTTCGCGGAGAAAATCCATGCCATCACTCATAATTTGCCCGCGGTTTTTACCATGAAGAGGTAATAAAGCCGCAGCATAAAGGAAATCGAGTTTAAATACTTCAAAACCTAAAGAAATGTAATATTCTAAAACTTTTTTAATATACTGTCTAACTTCTTCTTTTTGAATATCAAGACCATAGCATCCGCTCCAATTAGATCCGCATTTAAGAGGTTTATTGTCTTTATGAATTACATAATCAGGATGATTTTGAAAGAGTTTAGATTTTTCTTCGCAGACAAACGGGGATAGCCAAATACCTGGTTTATAACCTTCTTTTTTTATCTCTTGAACGAGATTCGCTAACCCGTTAGGAAATTTATTTTTATCAATATCTAACCAATCTCCGACATAGGTTTCAAATCCATCATCAATCTGAAAGATTTCAGCTTTCTTTGGTAATTTTTTTAAGCTGATTAGATCCTTTAAAAGGATATCTTCGCTGATGTTTTGATAATAGTTATACCAACTAGTGTAACCTCGATGTTGAACGAAAGTTTTCTTTGGAATATTTAACAGAGAAAAGTATCTGTCGAATACTTCATTTTCATTGCCTTTGATAAGCAAGAGATTTAGTCCTTCATATGAATTAGATGTTACGTAACCTAAACAATCTTTTTGAAAATGAATTTGATTATTTTTTGTATCAAAATAGATTGCAGTAAAGCCGTTTTTTTCGTTTAAGGATGCTAAAAGATAATACTCATCATTTTCTCTAAGATAAGAATAACTAAAGCCATGCATGACCTTCTGATCAATATTTTCGAAAGTTCGATCATTGTACATGTCTAAAGCAAACTTTTTAACGATTGCTTTAGGAACATATTTTAAGGAGGTATCTTTATAATTTATATTCACTTCTCTAGTGTATGTCCAAGACTGATAGCCGTTTAATAACATTTTTTCATCTTTAAAGTTATATTGACCATAGTAGTCGATAGAATAGAAAGATATTGCTTGTTTAGGATAAATGTTTAAGATGATTCTGTCGTCTTTATTAGTGAGTTCGGCTTTAAAATAATCGTTATCGGATTCTTTGCTTAGATCAAAAAGTATTATCTTTTCTTTGATGATAAGAGAAACTGTTGCTTTAAGAAAACGCAGATTATCCATATTATTTTATTTTTCCTTTCTCATTGATAATTTCCATAATGCTTTTTTCGTTATAGAGTGATAAAAGCATAGCTCCGATAAAGCAGCAGACTGCAGCGACTATTGCAGTAATTCGATAGCTCATCTCGCTTCCAGAAGCGACAATTGAGGTGAAGACGAGAAGCGATAAAGCTTGACCTAATTTAAAGGCGAATGTTCTTGAAGCGAAAAACATACCTTCTCTTTTTTCACCGGTTTTAAGTGAGTCAGCTTCGGCGATATCTGCGACTATCGCTTGAGGCAATATTCCCAAAATAGCCATCGGGACAGCAGCGAAAACAGCAATAATAATACCCCAAACTAATCCTTCTCCGCAGAAGGAAGTGAGAATAAAGACCGCGGTATAGGTTAAAAATCCAAAGATAACTAGTTTTTTCTTACCAAATTTCGGTGCTAACTTATTAACCGGTAAATATAGTAACAGAGAAATAACGGTCATAATTATAGTTAAAATAAAGGTATTTCCTTCATCGACTTTCATTAATTTAGTGACATAGAAAGCTAAACCGGTTTGGAAAAGCGTTACAGCGAAGAAATATATCACATCTGAATAAACGAATCTTCTAAACTGCTTATTTTTAAAAGTTTTTAAAAGTGAACGCATCGGCGTTGTTTTGCAAGGTACAACATCGATATAATCAGATTCTTTAATTGTAAAACCTGGGATTAACATCGCTATTGCAGCGACTAAACTTAATAATCCAATAGCCAATTTAACGCTATTTTCTGCCCCGACTAAGCCTTCAAATAAGGATGCGATATTTGGAACTAAATAAGAAAGTGATAAACCGACAATATATGTTAAAGAAATAAACGTAGATACATTTACACGATTTTTTTGATTATTTCCTAATTCTGAAATTAAAGCGTTATAAGGTGTGCAATAAATAGTCATGAATAAATAGAATAATATCAGTAAAACGAAAAGTAAGGTATTGTTTAGCCAAGTTATTCCTGTGCAAGGTAAGATAAAAAGTAAAGCCGTAACTAAAGCAAAGGGAACGGCAATAATTTTCATAAATGGAATGCGTCGACCTTTTGGATTCTTACTAGCATCGGAAAGACCGGCAATTAATGGGTCGGTGACAGCATCAAAAACTCTGCCAAAAGCTGTAATTAATCCGATGATAGTTAATCCGATAAAGACTGCTCCTTGGGTGATGTATTTGTATAATACTCCATCAATATCGGTATAGTAGAATACTAGCCATGACGAAATAATACCGCTTAAAATACTCCATCCGAGCTGACCTATAGCAAAAAGCCATAGAACTTTATTAGTGATTTCTTTTTTCATAAAACCTCCTCCTTCTTAATAAAGTTCAAAATAATATCAATCATAATATTGAGTTCATTACTTGTTTCAAAATGATCAGACGAAGTAATGTCACCTCTTAACATTTTTTGCAGTAAAGCCATCAATGCGTGATTTAAGGTATTATAATATTCTTTTAAATTATCTAAAGGCTTTAATGTATTATCATTAATTCCCTGGCTATAGGCTTTTTCAAAATATGAGTAGATATCTTCTAATTTGCTTTCATAGACCTTAAGCGAGTCTTTTTCTAAATGATGGGTTAAGAAATATGAATCAAATTCATTAAGAAAACGGATGTAGTCTTTATAATCTTGATATAGTACGAGATAAAGGCTTAAAAGATTTTTTATCTGTTCAAAACCAGTTAATTTTTGAGTGCTTTCAATAATTGAGGGAATTAATTTGTTTAATACATCGTTCCAAATTTTATTGCCGCATTCGATTATTAAAGTATCTTTTACTTTAAAGTAGCGATATAGTGAAGCGACTCCGATTTTCGCATCTTCGGCAATATCGGTCATCTTCACCGGTTCAATTCCTTTTTTGACAAATAAATGAATAGCAGAAGCTAAGGCTTTTTCTTTATTTTCAGCCTTTATTTGTAAGAGGGTTTCTTGATAAGTCATATTGTTCTCCTACCTGATAGATAATCTATCATATCAATTTTATTGTAGTTAAGCGCTTACATTTTGTCAAATGGTAATTGCATAAAAAAACGCTGATTCCTCAACGCTTCATTTTTAATTTTGTTTATAATTCTTTGTTTAATTTATTAGTTATTATTTTACTGCTAATAAAGAAGGCTAACCAAATAATCAGATAGATGCCGATATAGATACCAGTGAAGAGTAAAATATTAACAAAATTAATAGCTAACCAATTATTAATTAATATCGTGAAAATCGTTATTGAATACGTAAATATAAAGTTTAATATTATTGATTTAAATGGTGACCAACTTTCAATTTCATAAAAGATACTGCTACCAGCATCGATGAATGAAAGAAGAAAAGTTGTTATAACCATAACAAATACTTGCATTCCTGTTAAATAAAAATTTTTAGTGTTTATATTGATCAACAGATAAATTATGCTTGCGATAATTGGACCGAGTGAGGAAAAACATAATCCTCGAATTATAAATTTTTTTAAATTAGTTTTCATTTTTTTATGCCCATCCTTTCCATAACATTTTTAACTTGTCTTCTTGAAATATATTCAGATTTTCCATTTTTTAGTTTTACTAATATTGATCCAGCGATGGATGATTTGAAAGAAGCGATGTATTGCTTATTTATTAGGCAAGATTGATTTATTTTTATGAAAGTTTCTATTTCTTTTTCTTCAATTTGATATAGGCGAAATTTAATTTGAAATATCTCTTTTTCTGTAGCAGCATAGGTTTTATTACCTTCAGTATAGATTTCATAAATCTCATTGATATTAAGAAAATGCTTTTCACCTTCTAAAAATCCGATGATTTGCATCGCATCATTTTCAATGAGATTTTCTATCTGATTAATTAGACTAGTTCGCTGGTTAGCGTATATTTCGATTCTTTCATCAATATTAGGATCAATGATAGTCTTGTAACGCATCGTTACCTCCTTAAACAAATATTATCAATATCAAATTATAAAATGTTGAAAAAATGGTATTTGGTTGGTTTTACGCGTTATTTGGTAAAAAAACCATCTAATTAAGCAACTAGATGGAACGCTTAAGCCTGCTCTTTCCATTGAAACTAATAATGTTTCATTGTTGCTAGCTTTAACTTCACAAACTTGGTCGTTAATATGAACTGTTAATTTATAGGTAGCAGGTTTAATATCTCTCATTCCAATCGCGTTCTTTTCGGATTTGAAATTATGTAAACCTTTTAATTTCTTTAATTCACCATTTAAGAATGATGTATTTATAAAGTACTCCTTCCGCGTCGGTATAGTAGAATACTAACCAAGATGAAATAATACAGCTTAAAATGCTCCATCCGAGTTGACCTATAGCAAAAAGCCATAGAACTTTATTAGTGATTTTTTGTAGTAAAGCCATTAATGCGTGATTTAAGGTATTGTAATATTCTTTTAATTATCTAAAGGCTTTAATGTATTATCATTAATTCCATGGCTATAGGCTTTTTCAAAATATGAATAGATATCTTCTAATTTGCTTTCATAGGCCTTCAGCGAGTCTTTTTCTAATTGAGGGGTTAAAAAATATGAATCAAACTCATTAAGAAAACGGATGTAGTATTTTTTACTTTAAAAAATAAAGGAATAATTTTATATAAGTTAGTCTTATCTAACAAAATGATAAAAAAATATCGAAATTCAAATTTGCATATTGACAAACGCGATGAGAAAATTAAAAATTTGAATGGTTAGTTAAAACTAACTATATAATCCGATTTGGAGGAAGCAGTATGTTACCATTATCAATTGCACCTATTAATGTTGTTTTAAAAATAAAGAGAATTGTTGTTCAAGGTAAACAAAAAAATTTTTTAGAAAGCCTTGGGTTTGGTATGGATATGACAATAACTGTCATAGAAAATATAAATGGTAACCTCATTGTCATATTAAAAAATGTACGTATGGCATTGGATAGTAATATCGCTTCAAAAATATTTGTGGAAGAGGGAAAGGAAGAAGTATGAAAGAACGACTTAATTCTATGAAAATTGGAACTTTTGGGGTTGTTACGAAGGTTTGTGGTGAGAGGAAAGTATGCCGTCGCTTATACGATATGGGAATTACACCAGGTGTAGAAATTTATCTGCGAAAAAAGGCACCTCTTGGCGATCCAATTGAAATTACAATTCGTGGCTATGAATTGACCTTAAGAAAAAAAGAAGCTGAAAATATTGAAATTGAAACTGAAAGGAGTTGATAGGAACAATGAAACATTTTGCTTTAGCGGGTAATCCAAATTGTGGAAAAACGACGCTTTTTAATAATTTAACAGGCTCTACTGCTCATGTTGGCAATTGGCCTGGTGTAACTGTAGAAAAAAGAGAAGGAATTTATAAAAAACTAAAAGAACCGGTTTCCATCGTAGATTTACCGGGCATATATTCTTTATCACCTTATTCTCCAGAAGAGATTATTTCGCGTAATTATCTTTTACAAGATAAAGTGGATTGCATTATAAATATTTTAGATGTTACAAATCTTGAAAGAAATTTATATTTGACAACTCAATTAGCTGAACTAGATATCCCATTAGTAGTTGCTTTGAATATGTCGGATTTGCTAACAAAAAACGGAGATATAATTGATGTTATAAAACTTAGTGAATTGTTGAATGTTAAAGTTGTATCTATATCTGCGTTAAAAGGAACAAATCTTGATGAATTAATGCGAACTGCATATCAGGAGAGTAATAAAATTAGAAAAGGTAAAATGCTTTTTAATTCTTCAATATTAGAATTGATAGATGAATTGAAAGGATTGTACTCAAAAAAGAATATTGAGAATCCACTATTTCACGCAATAAAAATGTCTGAAGAAGACGAAATTGAAATCCGTAATAATGAAGATATTTACGAGAGGGTAGTTAATTTTAAAAAGAATTTTACTAATGACAATTTTGAAGGTGATTATGCCTCTCTTTTAGCTGATGAGAGATATCGTTTTATAGAACAAAACTCTAAAAAATTTTTTCATAGGAAACAAACTAATGAGAAGATTAAAATGACAAGATCAGATAAAATTGATAAGATTTTAACTAATAGATTTTTTGGATTATTAATTTTTGCTGTTATTCTATTTTTTATTTTTCATTTTACTTTTGCAGAAGATTTCTTGTATCTACACGCGATGGGTTTATTTGGTGATGGATTAAATGTTTGGCCAGATGTACCTATTGTCGGAGGAGTTATTGGGTCTGGAAATGGTATTAATTCTTTAGGAGTTATGCTCCAAACACTTATGATTAATACTACTGATTGGATAACTTCTGTTGTAAGATCTGGATTAGAGAGTTTGGATGGTCAAAGTTGGGTTACTGGATTTATTTGTGATGGAGTTCTCGGAGGACTTTTCGCGGTATTATCATTTGTCCCTCAAATTTTGTTATTGTTTTTATTCTTCTCTATCTTAGAAGACACTGGTTACATGGCTAGAGTTGCTTTTATTTTAGATCGATTATTCAGAAAGTTTGGCTTATCTGGCAGAGCTTTTATGCCTATGATAATGGGATTTGGTTGCTCCGTTCCAGCTATTATAAATACGCGTACTTTGGCTGATGATAATGAAAGAACTGCGACAATTAGAGTCATTCCTTTCTTTTCTTGTGGTGCAAAATTGCCAATTTTAACTGCTGTATCGGGTGCTATAGTAACGACTTTTGGTATCGGGAATGCTGATTTAATTACATTTGGAATGTATATTCTTGGGATGGTGTCAGCGATAATAGCAGTAATATTGATGAGAAATACAACGATGCGCGGACCTGTCCCAATGTTTATTATGGAATTACCTTCTTACCATGTTCCGCAAATTAAATCTTTAATGATACATTTATGGGATAAATTAAAGCACTTTATGAAAAAAGCATTCACTATAATTCTTGTATCAACAATCATTATTTGGGCTATGTCTCACTTCTCATTTTCTTGGCAATATCTTTCTGATGAAGAAATAAATAATTCAATATTAGCTGGTATTGGAATGCTATTTCAACCATTATTCACACCTCTTGGATGGGGTAGTCAATTAGGCGCCTGGGGATGGGTTTTCTGCGTTGGTGCAGTGACTGGATTAATAGCTAAAGAGAATGTTATTGCTACTTTTTCATCGCTTGCTGCTTGTATAACTGCTGGATTTGTAGGCACAGAAGAAGGTATTTTAGAAGTCGAACAGATGATTTTGGCAACAAACATAGCTATTCCTGGATTGATTAGTTTTATTGCTTTTAATATGTTAACAATTCCTTGTTTTGCTGCTGTAGCGACCGCTAAAGCTGAACTACCAAAGAATAAATTTAAAACTACAATTTTGTTTTGGTTAGTGTTTTCTTACATAGTTTCAATGATGATTTATTTGATTGGCAGTTATTGGTGGACTTTATTTATTTTCTTAGCCCTTATCGCATTAATGGCCTTTGCAATTCATTATATAAATATGCGATTAGATAAAAAGAGACTTGCAAATGAAAGTAATTGAAATAGTAACAATTGTTGTAAGTACTCTAATCGTAATAGGTGTTCTAGCGAGTTATTTCTATAAAAGAATTAAGCATATACCAACTGGTGATTGCTCTTGCTGCCATAACAAAGGTAAACAATTAGTAAAAATGTACAAAAAGAAATACCACAATGGAAAACATAATAAAAACATTTAATATACTTACAGCGACAGATATTAAATATTTACTAAGCATTAAAAGATGTTTTGAAACAGGAAAAATAAAAAAGGTTTTTATTGGGCGAAGTTTAAAGGTTTCACGTCCAAGTGTCAATAGTGAATTTAAAAAGCTCCAAAAATTAGGATTTATTATTCAAAAAACAAACTATGAAGTGATATTGACTGATAAATGCAAAGATTTATTCTTAATTATAGATAAATATCAGAGACAATTATCTTTTAAATTTACTAGTATGTTACGCTGTGATTATTATATAGCTCAAGAAATGGCCAATCTATTATTAATAAATAAAAAATTTGAACTAATTGATTGCTTATTGAAAAACAATTAAAAATGCCGGATAAATTTATCCGGCATTTTATTATTTTGCTTGCGGAACAATAATTTCCATGTCGCTATCAGGATAGGTAACGCAAGGATGAATGTATCCAAATTTAACATCGGCGAGGCGGCGTTTATCAGCTCCAGCAATTGAAAATTTTCCGGAAACTAATTTGCTATGACAGAATCCGCAGCCACCAGCCCGGCAACTAGATGGAACGCTTAAGCCCGCTCTTTCCATTGAAACTAATAATGTTTCGTTGTTGCTAGCTTTAACTTCATAAACTTGGTCGTTAATATGAACAGTTAATTTATAGGTAGCAGGTTTAACATCTCTCATTCCGACAGCATTCTTTTCGGATTTGAAATTATGTAAACCTTTTAATTTCTTTAATTCACCATTTAAGAATTTACCCATTCCGTCAGATCCGCAGAACATTAAGGTATAACTCTCAGGTGCATATTTATTGATTAACTCTGCGCTGATGAAACCATGTTCATAGCCTTTTTTCTCTTCATTAGCTAAAACATAGACTACTTTAATTTTATCTTGAGGTAATTTATCTAATTCATCTTTAGCGATTATTTCTTCTTCTTTATTAGCGCCATATAATAAAGTCATATGGAAATCTTCTTGACCTTCTACTATCGCTTTAGCCATGGCTAAGAACGGAGTAATTCCGCTTCCGCCAGCGACTGCGATAACTTCTTTTCTGTCAGTTAATGGTTCGTAATAGAAAAATCCAGATGGACCTACGATTTCAAATTCATCGCCGACTTTAGCGTTATCAAATAAATAATCGCTGAAGAAACCAGCCTTTTTAATCATTAAGGTTAATGATTTATTATGAAGGCTTTCTAATGGTGAAGAAGCAACTCCGTATGGCCGATTAACTAATGAATCGCCAATTTTCTTTCTTAAGGTGACATATTGTCCGGCGCGGAATAACATCGGTAAAGATAGCTCAAAGGTATAAGCTTTAGTATCTTTTGTTTCTTCTTTAATTGCTGTAAGAGTTGCTTTTTGCAGACCTAGATGTAAAATTGCCGCGACTTCGTTGACTTTATAAGATGTCGGTAATGGTTTTTCACTGCCTTCGCTTAGATGTTTTTCCCGATTAGGAACTAACTTCTTGAAGCGTAATAAATCCATCCAACCAAAGATTTGTTTCTTAAATTTATATCCCATTGTTATTCACCTCTTTTGAAATCGCCAACAGTTTGACGTCCGGTTATATCTCCGGAGAAATAAGCGCTTGAATAGCCGCTTAGACGCATTGAATAGCCTCCGGCAAATCTTAAGCCGCGTATGGTATGGTCTTGAGCCATCATGAGTAAACGCGGATTTAATCCATCCCAGTATTGAGATTCATATCCGTAGATAACTCCTTCTGGATGACCGCAATAATGAGCGTATGTCATCGGTGTAGCAATTGAAATCTCTTCAATGTGGTCTCTTAAATTGCAACCGGTATCTTTTTCAAAGCGTTCAATCATCATTTTGGCTACTTTGTCTTTAACTTTGAAATAATCTTCAGGTTTCACATTACCCCAGTCATCAGACATATAAAGAGTTGTGAAGTACATAATAGTTGTACCTTTTGGTGAACATTCTGGATATGCACGGTTTAAGCAAACTGTTGCTTGAGCATAGTTTGTATCAATTTTTTTCATTAATTCATATTGCTTAGCTGTATCCATTGTGTCATAGAGGAAGTAGTTATGATTGGTAATACCTAATTCATCACAAGATTTATTTAATCCTAAGAACATTGAGAAACCGCGTCCGGCAAATTTTCTAGCATTAGTAGCTTTAATGTCTTTAAGCGAAACATTATCTAACATTTTACCAAAGACTAAATGCGGTGCGCAGTTAGCGATAACGTATTTTGTTTTGATTTCTCTGCCATCTGCTAAAACGACACCGGAGACACCATTTTTATCGGTGAGAATTTTTTCGGCTGCAACATTAAACCAAATGTCACCACCTAATTCACGGATGCGTTCAACTAAGGCTAAAGAAATTTCATGAGAACGCATTTTTGGCATAGCGGCACCTTTGGTAATATAACGCAAAACCATTGAAGCATAATGAGTGAAACTCAATGTGTCGCAATCCGCACCGAGATAGCACCAATAAGCGTTAAGAATATCTTTGGCTTTCTTTGGCATTTTAAGTGCATCTAATACTTCATTAACGGAATAAGATCCGGTTTTAACATAGTTAGGGAAATTCTTAACCATATAAGATGATTCGACTTTTCCGCCCGCCTTATTTGTATATGCTTGAGCAGTTCTAATTTCTTCAGCTAATTCAAAGAAGTGCTGAATTGATTTTTTGCTGCCCGGAACATACTTTTCCATTTGATCGATGAAAGCTTGTTTACCAAACGGCATTACTGCATCGAGATTTTCTGATTTGACGATAACGCGGTAGGCTTCTGGGATTTGTAACCATTCGATTTTGTCTGTTACACCTAATTCGTCGAATAATACTCGAACATCGCCTTTATTATCTTCTGTGCCGAAATCATTTAATTCATGCAAAGAAGCTTCAAATTCAAATCTTCCCCGGCGAAAACTGGTTGCAAAACCACCTGGAAGATTATGCTTTTCTACTACCAAGGTTTTTAATCCGCCTTGTAATAGACGGATAGCAGCGACAAGTCCGCCATTACCCGCGCCAATTACGACAGCATCGTATTGATTCATATTTACTCCTTTTATTTTATTTTCTGCCTTACTTAGGCAAATAATAATCGCCTATATAATACTATTAGATAATAGAAAAACCAATGTTTATCGAAGATATCGATAAAAAAATATCAAAAAAGCAGATGAATTAATTCCATCTGCTCTTAGCTTATCAAATTTTTTCATTACAATTGCTCGTAATAGGTGTAGCGAACCCATAACAATGTTAAAAGTTCTGATTTTTTTGATTTTTAAATCACCCATAATATCACCCCTAGTAACTTAAGTATAGCACTTATGTTAGACGGCGATATTAAATTAAACATTTATTTACTTAAACTATTATTAATGCAACTTTTTTTATAAATATCATAGAAAAACGATTATTTAGTTAGAAAATGGGTATAGTTAAAAGTCATTTTCTTTTGCTTAAATGTCTAAGAATGAAATATGTTGGTAAAAAAATGATAAGTCCTATCAACAAGGCTATAAAAAGAAATAAAAATAATTCATTGAGAGTAAAAGATTTGCCCAAACCAGCAGCAAGGGCTAAAAACATATATGTAATTAAGAAAATTATTACTAGTGGTGAATGATCTTTAAGTATTCTGTTATTTGGTTGGAGCATTTTTAATTTTTGGATACTGACATAATAATAACCAAAAGAAACGATAATGTTAATAACGCCTAGAGCAAATAATATTGTTGAGATAATATAACTATATTCAATATAATCGCGATCAATCGCTTCTGAAAAAATAATTAAAAGAGAACCAATAAATTGAATTACAAAAGTAATAAACAAAATAATTTTTCTCTTAGTAAATATTTCATATTCTCTAGTTGATTCAATATTATTTTCAGCAGTTCCTTCACCTTCAAATAAATCGTTAATCGAAATCTGCAAGGCTTTAGCAAGAGGTAATAACATCGATGTATCCGGCAAGCTGCGTCCAGTTTCCCATTTAGAAATAACTTTATCGCTGATATGGAGCATTTCTGCGAGTTGCTGCTGAGTTAGATTTAATTCTTTTCTTCTTTTGATAATAATGTCTTTCATAGTCCTTTCTCCTTCAAATTAATTGTAAGGCATATAAAAATGAGAGACTACCTATATTTTGTAGAATTGCTATCTGATTTGGAGAATAATTTCTAAATTATTTTTTTAGCAATGACTAGTAAATCGCGTTCTCCGGTGCTTTTTTCTTTGTAATTTTCAATTAATGATAAAATTATAAAGCCATTCTCTTCAAGTAATTTTTTCACAGTTTCTATAGATAAGGCGCTATAATAAAAAGATTCACCAAACATTGTTCCCATTATTTCTCCATCACTTTTACCATGGGTAAAAATAAATAAACCATCTTTATTTAGTAAGGAGGCAATTTTGCTATAGATTTTTGATTGTTCGCTATACTTGATATGCCAAAGCGAATCAAAGGCGATAATAGCATCAAAAGTTGTATTAGGGTTATAAGTTAAGATATCTTCAACCATAAATGTAGAATTTGGTAAGTTTAGTGATTTTGCTGTTTTTATCATGTTGCTAGAAATATCGATTCCGGTAACTTTGAATCCGTTATTTGCTAGATAAGCGCTGATGGGAACACCAGATCCACATCCGACATCAAGAATGCTTGAGCCCTCTTTTAACTGCTTAGCAAAATCGACGATGCATTTATTGATAGGCATCTTTTCCCGATATGAGCACCATTTAAAGCAGATTTTATCGTAAGCGTTTTTTATTTCATCCATGCTAAATACCTCAGAAATTGTATTTATATAAAAAACCCTCACAACTGAACCTGTTTGGTGAAAACGGACTCGTAAATAAAAAGCACATTATGATTTTGTAATCTGATGTGCTTTTTTAGTACTATAAATC